>JAAZBY010000079.1 GCA_012513595.1 Chloroflexota bacterium | reverse complement strand
AGTTCGGTATGGACCGCACTGCTCAAAGAGGAGCGCGTAGGTGAGCGATTATCCCTGTCCGCCACGCAACCCACGGCGCCACCCGGTGGCCACGACGTGGGCCTGCTTGGCGGTCTTTTGCGTTCCTCGCCCCCGCTCGAGAGTCAGAGTGTTCCGTGCCCCACTTCATGCGGCTGCGGCGCTGCGTTCTGCGCAGCCCTCTTTCCCACCGTTCTAGCGATTGGATCCGTGATCTCCCGGTGGCCCACCCCACCCTGGCCCTGGCGGGCCTGAGCGGGGTGTAGTCCATGTTCGTGCGTCTCGGTTCTGTCGCCAGGGCTTGCGCCCAAACAGGAGGACGACCATGAAGCGGAGGGATTTCCTGCGTCTATCCACCACCGTGGCGGTAGGGGGCCTGCTGGCCGCCTGCGCCGCACCCGCCACGCCATCGGGCGAGGCACCCGCCGGCGAGGCGCCCGCCGCCCCTACCACGGCACCCACGGGCGGAGAAGCGCCCACGCGTTACGCTGAGGCCCCCATGTTCGCCGAGAAGACGGCCAAGGGCGAGCTGCCCGCCGTCGAAGACCGCCTGCCCAAGGAACCCCAGATCGTGACCCCGCTCGAGCGCGTCGGCGACTATGGTGGCACGCTCCACGTCACCACGATCCGCGCCGAAGGCTACGGCGACGACACCGTTCTGATGGGCTGCGAGGGCATCTTCCGTACCGATACCGACGGCTCTTCGGTGGCGCCCAACATCGCCAAGGCCTGGGAGTTCTCCGAGGACGGCAAAGAGTTCACCATCTTCCTCCGCGAGGGGCTCAAGTGGTCGGACGGCGCACCCGTCACGGCGGACGACTTTATGTTCGCCTGGGATGCCGTCTACCTGAACACGGAGATCACCCCCACCCTCGGCAAGTGGTGGAAGCCTGGCGGAGAGACCATCAAGATCGAGAAGGTCGACGATTTCACCGTCAAGGTGACCTCCGTCGTGCCCAACCCGGAGCTGCTGGCCTGGGGCGGCGGCCCCATCCGCGGCGACAACGCCCTGCTGCCCAAGCACGCCCTGATGCAGTACCATGCCGACTATGCCAAGGTCGAGGACCTCACCAAGGCGGCCAAGGAAGCGGGCTTTGAGTTCTGGTATCAGCTGTTCAACGAGAAGCGCCGCCGCATCTGGGGCACCCAGCTGAACGATGCTTGCCCGACCCTTGGCTCCTACCTGATCACCGAGCGCTCCTCCGAGCGCCGCACCTACATCCGCAACCCCTACTTCTGGAAGGTGGACACGGCCGGCAACCAGCTGCCCTACATCGACAACATCATCGCCACGATCCTGTCGGACAAGGAGCTGGTGAACACGGCCATCGTCGGCGGCACGGTGGACATCGTGATCCAGGAAGCGTCGATGGAGAACTACCCCCTCTACCAGGACAACGCCGAGAAGGGGCAGTACAGCGTCAACATCTGGAAGAGCGTGCTCGGCTCCGACGTCATCTACCAGCCGGCGCAGACCTATAACGAGGACATCGTCCTGCGCGACATCTATCGCGACGTGCGCTTCCGCAAGGCGCTCTCCCTGGCCATTAACCGCGCCGAAGTGAACGAGGTGCTCTACTTTGGCATGGGCACCCCGCGCCAGTTCACCGTGATCCCGCAGTCCTCGTACTTCCTCCAGGAGTTCTCGGACGCCTATGCGGAGTACGACGTCGACGCGGCCAACGCCCTGCTGGACGAGATGGGCCTCGAGTGGGACGCCAACAAGGAGTTCCGCCTGCGCCCGGACGGCAAGCAGCTCGGCTGGACCATCGAGTTCTTCCAGATTGAGACGCCCAAGCGCGCCACGACCGAGCTGGTCGTCGACTACTGGAAGAAGATCGGCTGCAACGTCCAGTTCAAGGAGATCTCGGGCGAGCTGGACACCGAGCGCTACACCGGCAACCTGGTCGAGTTCGGCCTCTGGCACGGCGACAAGGTCACCGACGTGCTCTTCTCCGTCTCGCCGCAGTTCCTGGTTCCCTACAACGTCGGCTGGGAGACCTGCTGGGGCGTCGAGTGGGCCCGCTGGTACACCACCGAGGGCGCCGAGGGCGAGGAGCCGCCCGAGGACGTCAAGAACCTGACCAAGTGGTGGGAAGAGCTCCAGATGACCGTTGACCCGGCCAAGCGCGTCGAGGTGGGCCGCAATATCCTGCGGTCGCAGGCCGAGAACCTGTGGGTCATCGGCGTGGTGGGCCTCTCGCCCAAGCCGGTTATCGTCAAGAACAACATCGGCAACTTTGTGAAGGAAGGCCTCCACGGCTGGGACGTGGTGTGGACGTGCTACACCCATCCGGAGTCCTTCTTCTTCGAGGGCGGCAAGAGCCTGGTCGGCTAGGGCCTCTCGCATAACGTCTGCCTGGCGGGTGCCCCCGGTTCCGACCAGGGGCACCCGCCGACCGCATGTTCCGGTCTGCCTGGGCTGGCGGGCCGCGTAGTTCCAACTAGGAGCCAGTCGATGACGTGGTCGTATGCGGTGCGCCGCTTCTCGTACATGCTGCTCTTGCTGTTGCTCAGCTCCGTCCTGAGCTTTGTGATCATCAACCTCCCCCCGGGTGACTATCTCACCTCCTACCTGATGACCCTGGAGGCCGCCGGGTCCGACACGCAGGAGCAATTGGCCGCTGCGTTGCGCCGTCAGTATGGGCTTGACCAGCCCGTGTACATCCAGTACGCCAAGTGGATGACCAAGATGGCTCGCGGCGACTTTGGCATGTCCTTTGAATGGAACCGCCCCGTCAAGGACCTCGTCGCGGAGCGGATACCGATGACGCTGGTGGTGACCATCAGCACCCTGATCTTGGGATACCTGATCGCCATTCCCGTCGGCATCTACTCGGCAACCCATCAGTACTCGCCGGGAGATATGCTTGCCACTGTCTTTGGTTTTATCGGGATGGCGGTGCCCAACTTTCTCTTTGCGCTGT
>JAAZBY010000078.1 GCA_012513595.1 Chloroflexota bacterium | reverse complement strand
ATCATCGACGTACCCGTGCAGTGACCCCGGCGCGCAGCATGAGAACGAGCGGCCTGGCGCCCACATGGGCGCCAGGCCGCCGTGGTTGACGCGCCCGCCGTTCGCACGCATCATGGTGGCGGCGCTGCCCGCAGCGTCGTGGGTCGACGAATCCTCCACCGATACCTTGGGAGAACGCAACATGACGAACGACATCGTGCGCGTCGGGATCCTAGGACAGGGGCGCAGTGGCCGCGATATCCACGCCGAGTACCTCAAGGACGATCCGCGCTTTCGGATCGTCGCCGTGGCCGACGTCCTGGCCGATCGGCGCGAGCGCGCCGAAGAAGAGTACGGCTGCGCCTCGCACGCCGACTATCGCGACCTCCTGGCCCGCGACGACCTGGACCTGGTGGTGAACGCCCTGCCCTCGTACCTCCATGCTCCGGTGTCCACTGAGATCCTCAACGGGGGCCACAACGTCCTCTGCGAAAAGCCCCTCGCCCGGCGCGCTGCCGAAGTGGATGAGATGATCGCCGCGGCACGGCGCAGCGGCAAGACGCTGGCCATCTTCCAGCAGTCCCGCTTCGCCCCCTACTTTCAGGAGGTCCGCCGGGTCATCGATACCGGCGTGCTGGGGCGCATCGTGGCGATCAAGATCCGGTTCAACGGCTACGCCCGCCGCTGGGACTGGCAGACGCTCCAGGAAATGGCCGGCGGCAGCCTCCTGAACACCGGCCCCCACCCCATGGATCAGGCGCTGCAGCTGCTGGACTATGACGGGATGCCCAACGTCTGGTGCCACATGGAGTGTGTGAACGTCTACGGCGACGCCGAGGATTACGTCAAGTGCATCATCACCGCGCCGGAGCGTCCCTTGATCGACCTGGAGATATCGTCTTGCGACGCCTACCCCCAGTACACGTACCAGTTGCAGGGCTCCCAGGGCGGCCTGGCGGGCACTACCAAGCACCTGGACTGGCGCTTCTTTGATCCGGCCGAGGCCCCCGAGCAGACGCTCATCCGGGAGCCGTTGCCCGGCCCGTCCTACTGCCGGGAGACGCTGCCCTGGCAGGAGGGCTCCTGGGACCTTCCGGCAGAGCAGGAGGACCTGTTCCACACGATGTCGGGCAAGATCTATAGCAACCTCTACGAGGCGCTCACCGCCGGGGCGCCGCTGGTCGTTACCCCCCAGCAGGTGCGCCAGCAGATCGCCGTCATCGAAGAGTGCCATCGCCAGAACCCCCTGCCGCGCCTCGGTGAGTAGCGCGGGCTACTAGGAGTGACGAGGTCGCTCAAGCGAGGAGATCACATGACTGACGAGATCCGCATCGGCGCAGAGACTCTCCGCGAGTTCGCTGCGCAGGTGTTCGAGCGCGCCGGCATGCCGCCGGAGGATGCCGGTACCGAGGCCGAGGTGTTGGTATGGGCGAACCTGCGCGGCGTGGACTCGCACGGCGTGCTGCGGATTCCCTCCTACCTTCATAGCATTGAGGCCGGTGGGATGAACTGCCGGCCGGATATCCGCATCGAGCGCGAAACCCCCGCCACCCTGTTGGTCGAGGCGGACCACGCCTTTGGGCCGGTGGTGACCAAGATGGTCATGCGGCGCGTGATCGCCAAGGCCCGCGCCGTCGGCATCGGGTGGGGCCTCATCCGCAACACCACGCACCAGGGCGCCATGGGCTATTATGCCCTGATGGCCGCCCAAGAGGGGCTCGCGGGGCTGACCTTTGTCT
>JAAZBY010000077.1 GCA_012513595.1 Chloroflexota bacterium | reverse complement strand
TGCCCATCCTGATGCTGACGGCCCGCGTCGAGGAGGCCGACACCCTCGTCGGCCTGGAGCTGGGGGCCGACGACTATGTGACCAAGCCGTTCAGCCCGCGCGAGGTGGTCGCCCGGGTACGCGCCCTGCTGCGCCGGGCCCGAGCCGCCGCCACAGCTGGCCATGAGGAGGTCCTCGTCGCCGGGGCGTTGCGGCTGGACCCGGCCCGCCGTACGGTGCAGGTCGGGGGGCGCGCCCTCGAGCTGACCCCGTCCGAGTTCGACATCCTGCGCCTGCTGATGTCGGCGCCCGGGAGGGTGTTCACCCGCGGACAGCTCCTCGAGGCGGCCCAGGGTTCCGCCTACGAGGGGTACGAGCGGAGCATAGACACGCACATCAAGAACCTGCGCCACAAACTCGGGGATTCACCACGCCGGCCGGAGTACATCCAGACGGTACACGGCGTTGGTTACAAGATGCGCGAGGACTGAGCAATGTCCCGGCTGCACTCGTTGGCCGTCAAGCTGATGCTGGCCCTCGGTCTGACCGTGGCGGTGGCCGTGGGGGCCGTGGCGCTCCTGGTGAACGCCTCGGCCAGCCGGGGGTTCTCTGCCTACGTCTCGGAGGGGATGCGCGAGCGCGTGGCGGCCTTGGTCCCCGCCCTGGGCGAGTACTATGCCGCCCAGGGCGGCTGGAGCGGGATCGACCGTTACCTGGTGCACGGGCGGATGATGGGCGCCATGGGCGGCGGGCGCATGCAGGGCAACCCCTGGGTCGGCATGGGGGGCGTGCTCCTGGCCGACGCCGACGGGCAGGTCCTGGTCGACACGACCTCCGCCGGGCGCCACGGAGCGCTCAGCGCGCAGGAGCGGGCCGCGGCCGAGGGCATCCGTGTAGACGGCCTTGTGGTTGGCTACCTTTTGGCCGGCAGCGGGCCGCAAGAGGCAGCCTTTGAGGCCAACCTGGGCCGCTCGAACCTCTATGCCGGGTTGCTGGCCGGGCTGGTGGCCATCGGGCTGGGCCTGGTGCTGACCCGCTCGGTACTGCGGCCCCTCCGCGTGGTGGAGGAGGGGGCGCGCCGCATCGGCCAGGGGGAGCTCCGGCATCGGGTGCCGGTGGCCTCGCGCGACGAGATCCGCAGCCTGGCCCGCCAGTTCAACGAGATGGCCGCCGCGCTGGAGCGCCAGGAGGGGCTGCGCCGGGCCATGATGGCCGACGTCGCCCATGAGCTGCGCACCCCGCTGGCCGTGATCCGCGGCCAGGTCGAGGCACTGCAGGACGGCGTGTTCCCCCTCACGCTCGGGAACGTGACGCCGATCCACGACCAGGTGCTGCTCCTGAGCCGCCTGGTGAGTGACCTGCGCCTCTTGGCGCTGGCCGAGGCCGGGCAACTGTCCCTCGAGCGCGCCGAGATCGACCCCGTCGAGGCGGCGCAGCGTGCCGCGACCGCCTTTGCCGCCCGCGCCCAAGAGGCTGGCGTGGCGCTGCGCGTCGAGGCGCCCGAGGCACTGCCGCCCCTCTGGGCCGATGGGCAGCGGCTGGAGCAGATCCTGGCGAACCTGCTGGCCAACGCCCTCCGCTACTCCGCGGCCGGCGGCACGGTGACCCTCCGCGTGACGGACCAGGGCGCCCGGCTCCTCTTTGCCGTCCAGGACAGCGGGGCGGGGATCGCGCCGGAGGACCTGCCCCACGTCTTTGATCGTTTCTACCGGGCGGACCCCTCCCGCTCCCGCGCCGACGGCAACACCGGCCTGGGGCTGTCGATCGCCAAGCAGCTGGCCGAGGCCCACGGCGGAGACATCACGGTGGCCAGCGCCCTGGGCGCCGGCACCACCTTTACCGTGGTGCTGCCCAGGCTGCAAGCGCCGGCCGATCCCCCGCACCGCTAGTCCTCGTCTTCCTCACGCAGTTCCATGTACTCGTCGCCGATGACTTCGCCCGGCTGTACCCCAAAGACGGCCAACAGCTCTCCGATGAGGTCGGCCTTGCGCACGGCATCCTGTTGCGACCAGGTGCGGCTCTTGATCTCCATATACAGGGTGCCGTGCTCGGGCCCGGCAAAGCGGTCCAGGTTCACGGCAAAGTCCAAGCCCTGGTAACGGATGTGGTAGCGCTCGCGGTGCTTGACGATCTCGATCTCGCGCGAGGGCTGAAAGAACTCGCGGTAGAAGCGCAGGCTGCGGTCGGCCGGGGCGGTGAAGCGCGAACGGCTCAGCACCACGCTGTTCTCATACACGGCCTCCTTGGTGGGGCCGGTCAGGGTCAGAGAGTAGATGGGGTGCACGCGGCCGTCGGCGCCGGAGACGTTGTCCTCCCGGTAGCGCAGGCGCCCCTGGGCGGGGTCGGCGAAGAGGAAATAGGTGTCGTACTGGTCTCGCGAGGTGTGCCGCGTGACGCGCAAGGCTGGGTTGGCCAACGCCTGCTCAAAGACGCTCAGGTCGTGGACGCGCCCCTTGCCCTGCACCTCAAAGGTCTCCTGCTGCTG
>JAAZBY010000076.1 GCA_012513595.1 Chloroflexota bacterium | reverse complement strand
GCGCGAGGCGCGTGTGGTGATCTATGACGATGACGACCCGCCCGCCGTGGCGCTGGAGCGGCGCGAGTACGCCGTGGATCCCGCCCAGGGCGCGCTGGAGGTGGGGGTGGTGCTCTCGGCGCCATCGGGCAAGGTGGTGGAGGTGGGCTATGCCACCGCCGACGGCACCGCGCTCGCAGGGCAGCACTATGTGAGGTCGGCCGAGACGGTGCGCTTTGCCCCCGGGGAGACGCAGCAGGTCATAGAAATCGACCTGCTGGCAGTGGACGAGGGCCCGGTGACGTTCACGGTGGCCCTGGCGGACCCCGTGAACGCCGTGTGGGGCGCCCCCCGCCGGGCCACGGTCACCATCGGCCGGCTGCCGCCCGTCTTTTTGCCGCTGGTACGACGGCGGTGAGGCGAAGGGCCCGGCGCCACCACACGGTCAGCGCCGTCCGGACGAGAGAAGGCCATTGCGCCACCCGTCCGGAATGCGCCAGGCGATGCTCCCCAGGCTGAAGGGGGCTGACCACAGAGGTTATCCATTGCACAGGGAGGACTGATTTGGCCGAGTATAAGAAGGGTGACGTGGTGCAACATGATGCCTACGGGATCGGCACAGTATCCGAGCCCGTCGGTGATCGGCTGGCCGTCCGGTTCGGCCAGGAGACCCGGATGGTGGCGATGGACGATGGGCGGATGCGGCCCATCCATCCCCAGGGCTTCCTGTGCATGCGCCACGCGAACCCCGCCGCACTCCGAGACCTCGTTCGCAACGACCCGGTCCGCGCGATCGTGCTCCTGATCGGCGATCTCCCAGGCGGCAGCATGCGCACCCCGGACATCCGCGAGCACCTGGAGCCGTTCGTCGAGGACTGGTCCTCGTGGTGGAGCAACGCACAAAAGGCCGTCATCCAGGATCCCCGGATCGACACGAGCCGTTCGCGCGAGGGCATCTATGCGCTGGCGGAGCGACCGGTGGCGCATACCGAGGGCCTGTTCCGCCGGATGCGCATCATCGTCGGTCCCCCAGACGCCATGGGTGCAGCCAACGTGACGCCGGAGGCCCTGGAGATCGCTCGGAGCATCCTGGTACAAGAGGAAAAGAGTCCCGCACTGTCGCCCGAGGCACGTCAGGGCGTGCAAGGGTACCTCCAGCGGATCATCGCCCTGGACGGCGTGCCCGTTGCGGAGCGCACCGACCTGTTGCTGCGCATGCTTGCCCTGGGCTGGCTCCGAGAGCGCGAGGCGCAGCCGGTACTACTCGAGTTGTGCCAGCAACCCATACGCATCTATGCGCTCTCGGCGTTTGCCGCCAGGCGGGTGGTGGATCCACTGCTCGCACTGGGCGACTCGCCGGGTGTTGATGATTCGTTGCTCACCGCGTTCGCCGCGGATCCGCGGCAGTTGGGGGTTCTCCGCGATGCCTACCTGGCCCGCGGGCAGGGTGCCGCGCTGGAACGGGGCCTCTACCTGGGGCTGGTCGAGAACATGCCCGAGGCGTCCGGCGCCGACGCCCCCCAGCCCCGCACGCTGCGCGACTGGTACGAGCGGTACGCGGCGCGCATTTGGGAGTTGGGGAGGACGCTGGACATCCTGGTTGTCGAGGCCCGAGTGGCGATTGACTGGCCACAACTCGCCAGCCACCTGGAGCAGACGCTGCGGCATCTCTCCGATCTCGGCCGCATCGCCGAGCCTCCGACCAGCACGCTGAACGCCCTGGGTGGCCTGTTCCGGCGCTGCCTCGCCTACGCCTCATCCGAGGGCGTGGATCACCATCTGCGCATCGCCGCCCTGGTGCCCCTGAGGTCCTCCATCACCCATGCCCTCCTGGAGACACTGTTCCTGGCCGACCCTGCCCGGCATCTGGTCGACCGGTGGGCGGCCCTCGCGCAGTCGCTACCGGAGGAGCAACTGCTCCCCCTCCTGGATGCCGCAGCCGGCTTGCCCGGCGTATGGGACAAGCCGCTGGATGGCGTGGCGTATCTGCTGGAACGCTTTCCATCGAGCCCTGCCGTGCGGACCTGGGCCGTGGGCCGCCTGGCCGCGACCTACGCGGGAGAGAACGCCGAGGTGCTGCAGGCCGCTGGCCTCCTCGAGCAGCTCCATAGCGGCGACCTGCCGCCGGAAACGCGGGCCATGGTGGACGAGCTGCGGGCTCAAGCAGCGTACGAGTGGTGCCGAGCAGTCGAAGCAGATCAGGAGGCGCCCGACGTCCGAGTGGTGCTGGATGCGACCTCCGCGCGGGGACTCGCGCGGCACCTTGCCGACGTGGAGGCGACATCCACCGCGGCCCTGTCCGCGGAGCGGGACAAGACGGCTGCAGAAAAGCACCGCGTGCAAGATGCCCTGGAGCGCCTCGCGCAGACAGAGGCCTCCCTTGAGGAACTCCGCAAGAGCTACCGGCAGCCCACGGCGGAGGCCGCCTTTGTGGAGCGCAAGCGCATTCTGGAGGCCATCGTCGCTACGGTGGCCGAGTTCAACCGCTTTGCGACGCGGATGGGCAGCAAGGAACTGGAAGGGGTGGTGCGCCGGCTGCACAGCGTGCTGAAGGGATTAGGGGCAGAACCGTTCGGCAGTATCGGTGAGGTGGTCACCTTTGACCCCGCCCGCCACGAGCTAGTCGCCGCCGGAAGCACTGCAGCGCAGGATCTCCGGGTAGTCGAGAGGGGCTACTACATCATGGGCCCCGATGGCAGTCATATGCTGCTCAGACCCGCCAAGGTGGGCCCGCAATAGGGAGTTAGGGCATGATCGAGGGATTGCGACTCGGAGTGGATTTCGGCACATCGTCCACCAAGGTGGCACTCAAGTTGCCGAACCGTGCGCCGGTTCCCCTGCCCATCGGGGACGACCAGACCACCCCCTACATGCCGTCCGTGGTCACGTTTCCTGCGTCGCCTGCCGCCGGCGACGTGCTGGTGGCGGAGCACGCCGCACGCGCCGCCGAGGCGGGCACGACCGTTCGCGCGGTGAAGCGCTGCCTCGGCTGCCAGGGAGATCCCTGTGACCCGAGCCGCTGCGCATCCCTTCCCTGGTGCGATGGCAGCGGGCTGATACGTGCCCGAGCGGACCTACGGGTCAAGCCCGAAGACGTCATGCGCACCATCGTCCTGGAGGCCGTTCGCCGGGCACGAGAGGCCGCCCTGCAGCGTTTCGGGGTATCGCTGGACCAGCTAGAGGGCGTGGGCATGGGCTGCGGAGCCTGCTTTGACCACCACCAGCGCTCCCTCCTGATGGATGTAGCCCGCGAGGCTTTTGGGGAGCACGTGCCGATCTCCCTGATCGACGAGCCTATCGCCACCGCCATGGCCTACGGCAACCTCTCCGGCATTCCGCCGGGGCGCGTGCTGATCTGTGACTATGGCGGCGGCACCTTTGATACGGCGCTCCTCGATGTCGAGGGCTCCGGGCCAGGCCGGTTCACTCTGTTGGCCGCAGACGGCGTCCGCTGGCTGGGCGGCGACGACATCGACCTGTTGGTGTACGAGCGCTTTCTGGACGCCATGTCACGCCAGTCCACCATCCCCGTCACGGATCACGGCGACAACCTCGCGCCCCTCGAGCGGCAGAGCATCCGCAGCCTGAGCACACAGGCTAAGGAGAGCCTCTCCAGCGAGGAGGTATTCGACACTGCGCTGTTCAGCGAGAGCTACGGCATCGTGTCCCTGGACCTAAGCCGCGAGGACCTCGAACAGATGGTGCGCTCCGAACGCCGGTTCGAGGGCTGCACGTTCGTGGAGCGCAGTCGCTACTGCATGCTGGGCACGGTGATGGTGACCGAGGTGTTCCGTCAGGCGCGCGACGCACGCCTCCTCGATGGCGATCTAGCCCGATCCATGAACTTTGCCACGATGGGCAACGCCGTCGACAGCGTCGTCATGGTCGGTGGGGTAACGCGCATGCCGCTCGTACGGCAGGGGATCGCCCAGAGCTTTGGCGCCGACAAGATCATCGATCAGCAGGTGCTCGACCCGATCTGCGCCGTCGCCATCGGCGCGGCGTACCGGCCGCCCTCCGATCACTTTAGCATCCTCCATCCGCCCTACTCGATACGCATAGAATTTCGCAACAAGCAGGGCCAATGCCTGGAGCAGGTGGAGCTGCATGCCGCGGGAAACAAGCTGGATTACCTGGGGCGGTGGCCCACCAACACGCTGCCCGTGTTCCAGATGCCATGCCAGAGCGTGTCGCGCAGGTA
Organism: Chloroflexota bacterium; assembly: GCA_012513595.1. Next base: position 3,990 of record JAAZBY010000076.1, on the reverse strand, counting down.
CTCCCTGCCGTTCCTCGTCTTTGCGGCCGACGGCAAGATCCTGGGAGAAGCCCCGCTCCCCGCACTAGATAGCACTACCATCTACGCGACGATCGATCTCGCCGGACGCGTTATGGTGAACAACAAGGTGACGCCTGAGCGATTCCACGCCCGGGTGCCCCTGCGGCACCGCTGGCAGGAGGACATTGCCCGGGCGGAAGAGGCGCGGGCGCAGGCCGCCAAGGAAGATCGCATCGGCAAGACGCGTTCTACGGAGCACACCATGGGTACCGAGAACTGAACGCTCACCGTTGTGGCGCGCGATAGGGATTCGGCGCCGGCGACCCCGGGGCGCGCACATCAGAGGGGGAGAGATGAGCGAGCGGCGGCTCCATGCGGAGATGAGGGCTCGATGGTCTCGCAGGAACTGCATCGTGACGATCGTCCGGTCGCTGGACGGCCACTGCACCGTGAGGACGGAGGACGGCCGTGAGTGGCGCGACATCGCCACCCGCGAACTCACTCCCATCACCGACTTGCGGAGTGCCTGGACGTACGGCAGCCTCGACGACTGGGACGACATGCGGCACGCCCTGCGGGCCCAGATGCTCCAGCACGCCTACCAATCTGGCGACATGTCGGCCCTCTCGCACTCACGGCTCATGCTGCTACCGCACCAGGTCTTTGTGGCGCACCGGGTGGTCTCGCAACCGGAGCCGCGGTTCCTCCTCGCCGATGAACCGGGGCTGGGCAAGACCATCGAGGCCGGGCTCGTGGTCAAAGAACTCCTCGCCCGCGAGCAGGTCCGGCGCGTGCTGATCATCACCCCTGCCAGCCTGACCACGCAATGGCAACAGGAGATGCGCTCCAAGTTCGGTTTATATTTCGACCTGTACGACGGCAGCATGGTCGATGTGTTGGCGCGTGAGTCGCGAGACACCAATCCCTGGCTCTTGCGAGAGCACGTCATCACGTCGCTCCAGTTTGCGCGCCGCGTCCCCCACGCCGATCGCGTTGCCGAGGCCGGGTGGGACCTCGTAATCTTTGACGAGGCTCACCATCTCCGCACCTCGGCGCGCGACTCGTACCGTCTGGCGGACGCGCTCTCCGCCTCGTGCCGGGCAGCGCTCATGTTGACGGCGACGCCGATGCAGTTGAGGAGCGAGGAGTTCTTTGAGCTCCTGGCGCTCCTGGCGCCCGGCTGCTTTCGCGACAGCGCTGATCTGCAGGACTCCCTATACGCCAGAACGAACAACCTCCGGGCGATGGCGGTCCTCCGGCGGTTCCGGGCCCTCGGCGCTGACGACCGGTCCCGCGTCTGCGCTGGATTCGCCTCGGCGCGCCGTGCCCTGGATGCGGAAGATCGCATCGTGGCAAGACACTGGTGGCCGGATATTGAGTGGCTTTCCGATGCAGTGGAGACCATTGCCGCATCCAACAAGTCCCTATCAGTGGTGGATCTAGAGATAAGGGATGCTGTGGAGATGGAAAACACTCTGACAGCGCTGGCTGCGAGGTGGGCCGACGGGCTGCTCCCCGGCGATTCGGCTGAGCGCTGGGAGCATCTCCTGACGCTGCTCAGCGAGCCGGAGCGGTACAGGGTGCTGGAGGACGATCTGGCGGCCAGCGATGCCCTCTCGGCGGTCATGATCCGCAACCGTCGGCAGCGCGTGTTCGGCGCCAGCCACCCGGGCCGCCTGGTGCTCCTCGCCAACGTCCGCCTCACCGCAGAGGAAAAGCGCCTGTACGATGCGGTGACCGAGTACGTGCAGGAGGGCTATGCCCTCGCCGAGCGTACCCAGAATACGCCCCTGCAGCTCATCATGGTGCTGATGCATCGCCTGCTCACGAGCAGCGTATCGGCCCTCTCCCTCTCGTTGCAGAGGCGCCGGGAGCGGCTGGCCGGGGGGCCGGTGCGGGAACTGCAGGCGTGGGAGGGGGACGCGACGGGGCTGGCGGCGGATGATGAGGGCTGGAATATCGAGCCGACCATCGAGGATGCGGCCGGATTCCTCGAGGGGCTTCCGGGCCAGGAGACGGCGACCCGCGAGGAGATCAAGCAACTCGATCGGCTGATCGCCCTGGCCAAAGGGGCGCCCGTCGATAGCAAGGCCCAGGAGCTCCTGACCGAGATCGCTCGGCTGCGGAACGTCACACCGGAGGCGCCCCCCAAGGTGCTCGTCTTTACGCAGTTCCTGCAGACGCAGGCGTACCTGCGCTCGCTCCTCGAGGGGACCGGCCTGCGCGTCGTGTGCTTTAATGGCTCCCTGGGTCCCGAAGAAAAGGACCGCGCCATCACCGAGTTCCGCCGCTCGGGAGACGTGCTCATCTCCACCGAGGCCGGCGGCGAGGGCCGCAACCTGCAGTTCTGCCACCTCATGGTGAACTATGATCTGCCCTGGAACCCGATGCGGGTGGAGCAGCGCATCGGGCGCCTGGACCGCATCGGCCAGAAAGAGCAGGTCGTCGTGCTGAACCTGGCCATCCAGGAGACGCTGGAAGGCCGCATCCTGGAAGCGCTGCACGAGCGCGTGCACCTCTTTGAGGAGACGATCGGCGCCCTCGACCCGGTGCTAGGAGAGGAGACGGAAGAGCACATCGCGGATATCGTGATGCACGCCGCATCGGACGCCGACGTCACCCAGCGCATCGACAAGTTGGCCGACGACCTTGCCAAGCAGCAGGAGGAGGCCGGCAAGGCGGGCGCGCTGCTGGGCGATTTCATCATGGATACGAACAGCTGGGTGGTGCCCACCGCCAAGGCGCTCCTCGCGCCGCACGAGACGGGAGAAGCCGGCGAACGCCTCGGCGCGTTCGTCACCGGCTTCTTGGCGCGCTACCCCACCGCCGTCGTCGAGGAACGGCAGCCGGGAGTCCTGGACCTGGAGACGCCGGCTGCCTTTCTCGAGGATTGCCGCCGGTACCTGCGGCTCGACGGCATCCCCCGAGAGGTGACCGGCACCTTTAGCCGGGAATTGGCGGTGGAGGACGACGCGCTGACCTTCCTATCCTTCGGCCACCCCCTGGTGGATGCGATCACCGAGTACTGCCTGCGCTGCGACGAGCACGGCCGCTTTGGCGCCAAGGCCTCGGCGCTGCGGGTCGTCACACAGAGGCTTCCCGCAGGGAGGGGGTTCCTGTTCCTCTACGAGACGCGGCTGGAAGGGATCATCCAACAGCAGCACCTACAGCCCATCTACATCCCACTGGAGGGCCCGGATCTGGATGCCGCGGAGCTGCTGGACGCCATCCTGTGGGAGGACACTGCAGAGACGAGCGGTATCCCCGAGCCGAATCATGAGGTCATCCTGGCGGCGGGACCGGCGTTCGCCCGCTCAGCCGAGTGCGCCGAGCTCGGCCACATGGACGCCTTCAAATCGTTTGCTGCCGAGAACGAGCGTCAGGCGAAAACGCTTCGGCGCCGCATCGAACGCCGCGCAGCATTGTTCGCCGAGCGGGCCCAGGAGGATATCGCCTATAACGAGCGGCAGGTGGCCTCTTTCGAGCAGTCCTCGCGGGCCGAGGACCAGCAGATTCTACCCGCCTGGCGCGGTCGGTTGCGGGCTGCCCAAGCCAGACTCCGGGAGCTGCGCGAGGGCACCCGGCGCGACCTGGAAAGCCTCGCGCAGCGCGCCGATGCCATCGCCACGGCGCCCGAGGCGGTGGCTTGCCTGTACGTCGAGGTGAAGACCTGATACCCGGCCAGAGATCGTAGCGCACCCGGCCCGTCATTCGACCGCCGATGGTGGCCGAACGACGGGCCATCGTCCGCCCCACCGCCACCTTGCACCCCTTGCCCACCCCCCGCCCTTGTGCTAGACTCCCGCCACCGACCCGCCGATGCCGCCCGTTGAGACGATCGCCCGCCATGAAGATCCGCGCCGTCACCGCCCACACCCTGCAGGAGCCCTTTGCCTACTCGCAAAAGCGGGTGCGCCACCGCATCGGCTAGACGTTCCCTTCCCGAGGGCTGCCAAGGCCGTCTGCGGCCCGCCCTCGGGAAGGTTCCTG
>JAAZBY010000006.1 GCA_012513595.1 Chloroflexota bacterium | reverse complement strand
GGCGCGCCCACCCAGACCATGACGGCCGCCGTCGAGTCGCGCATCATCTCGGCCTACAAGTAAGAGCGCGTCGCGGCCAGCAAGGTGCTGCCGGTGGCCCCGGTGGCCTTCACGGGTGATAGGAAGCAGCTGATCAACGACGTGCGCGATGCGCTGTACGCCGCCAAGATCTGCTCGTACGCCCAGGGGATGGGCCTGCTGCGCGCCGCCTCGGACGAGTACGGCTACAGCCTCAAGTACGGCGAGATCGCCAAGCTCTGGCGGGCCGGCTGCATCATCCGGGCGCGCTTCCTGAACGACATCACCGCCGCCTACGAGCGCAACCCCGAGCTCACCAACCTGATGCTCGACCCGTACTTCCGCGGCGAGATCCTCGAGCGCCAGGCCGCCCTGCGCCGCGTGGTGGGCACGGCCGTGGGCCTGGGCATCCCCTGCCTGGCCTTCAGCGCCTCGTTGGCCTACTTTGACGCTTACCGCACCGAGCGCCTGCCGGCCAACCTGACCCAGGCGCAGCGCGACTACTTTGGCGCGCACACCTACCGCCGCACCGACAAGCCCGGCTCTTTCCACACCGAGTGGACCGAGTAGGCTGACAGTAAGGAGTGCGTCGCGCCGGTTGCCGGGGTTCGCCTTGGCGGGCCCCGGCCGCCGGCCCTCGCACCACGGAGGAGACTATGAATAGGAACGTAGTGGTCGCCCAGTCGGGCGGGCCTTCCCCGGTGATCAACTCCTCGCTGCGTGGCGTGGTGGAAGCCTGCCTCGACATGCCCACCACCTTTGGGACGGTTTACGCCGGTTACCACGGCATCGAGGGCGTCCTGCGTGAGGAGCTGCTGGACCTTTCGGCCCAGTCGCCGGAAGAGATCGCGCTGTTGAGCGCCACCCCGGCGGCCGGCGCCATCGGGACGTGCCGTTACAAGCTCAAGCCCAAGCAGGTCGAGGACCTGGAGCGGGTCATTGAGGTGTTCAAGGCGCACAACGTCGGCTACTTTTTCTACAACGGCGGCAACGACTCGATGGACACCGCCCACAAGGTGGCCCTGCTGGCCGCCGAGCGCGGGCTGGACCTGGTGGCCGTCGGCGTGCCCAAGACCATCGACAACGACGTGGGCGATTCGGAGTTCAAGCTCATCGACCACACCCCCGGCTACGGCTCGGTGGCCCGCTACTGGGCCATGATGGTGCAGGGGGCTGAGGAGGAGAACCGCGGCTCCTGCCCGGCCGATCCCGTCCTCGTCCTGCAGGCCATGGGCCGGCGCATCGGCTACATCCCGGCGGCCGCCCGCCTGGCCGACCCCAACCGGGAGATGCCGCTGATCATCGTCCTGGCCGAGTCGGGCATCGACATGCCCGCCCTGGCCGACCGCGTGAACGACATGGTCAAAGAGCGCGGCCGGGCGGTGGTCGTGATCAGCGAGGGGCTCGAGCTGGGGGACCTCGGCGTCACCCGGGACTCGTTCGGCCACGTGCAGTTCTCCGCCTCGCGCACGACGGTGGCGTCGATGGTGGTCAACTACCTGAACGACGCCGGCCTGCCGGTGGCGGGCTCGGCGCGCTCCAACGTGCCCGGCACCCATCAGCGGCACGACATCGCCTACGCCTCGACCGTGGACCTCGCCGAGGCCTACGCCGTCGGGCAAAAGGCGGCGCTGTTGGCCGCCGAGGGGCAGTCTGGCTACATGGCCACGATCCTGCGCAACCCGGGGCTCATCTACTCGGTGCGGTACGACAAGGTCCCCCTCGAGCTGGTGGCCAACTCGGAGCGCACCTTCCCGAAGGAGTGGATCACCGCGGACGGCACCGACGTGACGGACGACTTTGTGCGCTATGCGCAGCCGCTGATCGGGCAAGACTGGCCGAGCATCCCGCTGGTGAACGGCATCCAGCGCTTCACCCGCTTCGCGCCGCTCTTTGCCGAGCAGACCCTGGAAAAGTACGTGCCGGAGGGGCTGCGCTAGGCTCGGCGCGCCCCGCCCGGGGCCGTCGAGGCTGCCGCGCCTGATCCAGCGATTCCGATCGCCCGGATTCCGATCGCCAAGTCCCGCGTTCCCTCGCCGCCACCGGGCGGCGGGGGAGCGCGGTGCCCTACCACAGCGCCCCGCCCGCCGCGCGCCACGGCGCGCCACCCCACAGGAGACCCCATGAGCCAGCTCATCTCCAGCAACATCGACGGCAGCAGCGTTGACGGCCGCCAGGCCCGCCTGGTCGCCGCCCTCGAACTCCGCGCCGCGGTCGGCTTTGATGGCGCCGAGGTCAACCTCGGCTGCCTGAACGCCATCCGCAACGGCCGCGTCATCCGCGAGGAGGTCGAGCGGGGGCGCGAGGTCCTGTCGCGCTATCCGCTGCGCTACACCGTGCACGGCCCCGGGTCACTCAGCATGGCCCGCCACCCCGAGCACGCCGCCAGAGTCCTGGGGGCCTGCCTGGAGGTGTCGGCCGAGCTCGGCGCCGAGGTCTACGTCTACCACTCCGGCCAGATCGCCCTGCATGACGCCTACGCCGGCCTCCGGCCGCCCCCCACCGATGACGAACTGCGCGACATGTGGTCGCGTGAGACGGAGGCCCTGCTCCCCTTTGCCGAGCGCGCCCGGGAGCTGGGGCTGATGCTGACCATCGAGAACCGCGACCCGCACCTCTGGGAGCTGGCCGCCCTGGAGCGCTGGGGCCGCAGCGGGGACGGGCTGCTCACGTATCACCAGGGGATGCGCCTGGACCTCCTGGCCCAGCAGGCGGCGGAAATCAACTCGCCGGCGGTGGGCGTCTGCCTGGACGTGGGGCACGCCTTCCTGGCCGCGCCCTACTGGCACGGGGCGACCTTCCTGGACGGCGTGCGCACGGTGGCGCCCTGGGTGCGCCACGTGCATCTGCACGACAACTTTGGCCGGCTGGACGACCTCTCCGACGGCCTGGAAGACCGGCTCATCTTTGGCGAGGCGGACAACCACCTGCCGCCCGGCTGGGGGGATATCCCCCTGCGTGAGGCGGCCGCGATACTGAAGGGCGCCGGGTACGAGGGCTGGTACCTGGTGGAGATCCGCCCGCGCTACGACGACTACCTGGCCGAGGCGCTGGCCGCCGCCCGCGCGGTGCTGGGGTAGGGGGGCACGCAGAAGAGAAGACTGGACCACAGAGCCACAGAGGCCACGGAGAAGAAAGAACAGAGGGGGCCCGCCGCGCCCGGGGCACGGGGTCCTCGGTCAGGACGGCCCGCGACCATGCCTCGACGCGCACCCCAGCGCGCCCTGCTGTGGTGTAATGTGTGCAGAATGCTCCAGTTATCGAAGAGTTCTGCACACATGGCGGACAGCGACGATCTCACTCGCCAAGACAGGCTCTACGCCGTAGCAGAAGAGCAGGCCGGCCAAAGCCGGATCTTGGAGCGTTGCCGGCGGGCGGCTCCGTCACGACCCCGGGGGTCTGTAGGCGGCAGGCCTGGCTGCTGTGAGCGGAACCCGCCGCAGCCGCCCGGGCGGGGCTCCCCCCGCATGGGTGGAGCCCCTGGCGCGCGGACGGCGGCGAAGCCTCGTGCCTTCGCGGATCCTGCCGCGCCGGAGCGGCGCTGGGGCGCCGCACTCCATATCGGCCCGCCGCGCGCCGCGTTTTCATGCCTGCCGGTGTGCGGCCCGCCGCACATGACGACTCCACACCGGCTCGCCGCGCGTGGGCGCGGGTCCCCCCGTCGGGGCGCCACGTCAGGCCGGTCGCCCGCCCTCTGCGCCCCTCCGGCCCGTCACCGGCAGGGCATACTCACCATACCCTCTCTTCGCCCAGAAGGGATTGTAGGCCCACACCCTCGCCAGCACCTCCGCCGGGTCGAGGCCGCGCCGGAGCAGCGCCTCCTCCGCCCGGGCCAGGGCCTCGGCGTCGGACGGGCGCGGCCGCCACTCGGGGTTGAGCAGCCGCACCTCCCGCTTGATGGCATAGTCCAGCTCCGCCCCGGCCGAGTACACCGGCACGCCGTGAAAATCGCGCGGCGCCCCGTCCAGCCAGGCCAGCGGAAAGTACACCGTGCCCTGCCTGCCGATGTGCCGCCACATGGCCAGGTCGCCGGCCAGCTCCAGGCGGTTAAAGGCGGCATGCAGGCCGTCCCGCCGGATGACGAGGATGTCGAAATCGGTGCGGAACTCGGCCGCATAGCCCCTGGCGGTGTAGCCGGCCAGCAGGTCGCCCCGCAGCGCGAGGAGGTCGCGGGTAAAGCCGTCCAGGTCGCGATGCTCGCGCAGGTAGTGGCCCGCCAGCAGGTCGGCGGTGAACCCGCCCCAGATGTAGGTCGCCGTGCCGCAGGCGGCCGAGACCTCGGCGATGTCCTTCAGGAAGGCCAGGTAGCGACGGTTGGTGGGGGAGATGGGCATGGCGCCTCCCGGCCGGCTCGCCCGCGGGCAGCGGGCGGATAGTATGCTCAGTATATCGTCATGCGCAGCTCAGCGGGCGCCCCGCAGGGCCCGCACCGCCCGCACGATGGCCGCCGCCGCATAGTCGACCTCTTCCGCCGTCGTCATGCGGCCCACGGAAAAGCGCAGCGTCCCGCGGGCGTACGCTTCCGGCACGCCCATGGCCGCCAGCACCGGCGAGATGGTCACCTCGTTGGCGTGGCAGGCCGACCCGGCTGAGGCGGCCACGTCGTCGTACAGCTCGGCGAGCAGGTCCGTCGCGTCGAGACCGCGGAACCCCACGCTGAGCGTGTTGGGCAGGCAGGCCTGCGGGTGCCCGTGCCGGCGCAGGTCCCCGGCCTGGCCCGAAACGCCGGCCCACAGCCTGTCGCGCAGGGCGCCGAGGTGGGCGGCATACTCGGCCAGGTGCTCCGTCACCAGGCGGCAGGCCTCCCCGAGGGCCACGATCCCCAGCAGGTTCTCGGTGGAGGCGCGGCGGCCCACCTCGTGCCCTGCGCCGTGCATGAACTTGGCCAGGGGCACGCCCCGGCGCACGTACAGCGCCCCCACCCCCTTGGGGGCGTAGAACTTGTGCCCGGCCACCGACAGGAGGTCGGCGCCCAGCGCGTCGACGTGGACCGGCACCTTGCCGACCGTCTGGGCGGCGTCGGTGTGCAGCAGCGCGCCGGCGGCGTGGGCCAGCGCGGCGATCTCGGCAATGGGCTGGATGGTGCCGACCTCGTTGTTGGCGTGCATGATCGAGACGAGCGCCGTTCCCGGCCGCAGCGCCTCGGCGACGTCGCGGGGGTCCACCCGGCCGGTGCTATCCACCGGCAGGACGGTGACCTCCCAGCCCTCGGCGGCCAGGGCGGCGCAAGGCTCCAGGGTGGCGGGATGCTCGGCGGCGGCGGTGATGATGTGGCGGCCGCGGCCGGCCAGGGCGCGGGCCACGCCCTTGATGGCGGTATTGTTGGCCTCCGTCCCGCCGGAGGTAAAGATCACCTCGTCGGGCGCGCAGCCCAGCATGGCGGCGACCAGGGCGCGGGCCGCCTCCACCGCCCGCCGCGCGGCGATGCCGTAGGCGTGCGGGCTGGAGGGGTTGCCGAAAAGCGGCCCCAGGCAGGGCTGGATCGCCGCGACGACCTCGGCGGCCAGCGGCGTGGTGGCGTTATAGTCCAGGTAGACCGGCTTCTGCACGGGGACCTCCTCATGGGCAGGGGCGTTTGCGTCGCGAGCATCCTACCGCAGGAGGCCCGCCGCGCCAAGAGGGAGGAAGAAGGACAGGATTGACAGGATTCACAGGATGGAGGAGATCTTCCCGCAGCACCCGTGTGTGCCGCCCGGGAGCCGCGCACAGCCCCGCCCGGCCAGTAACGCCGGCCAAGGTCTCGCCGCGCTTCTCTGAAGACGACCTCCGCGGCAGCAGGATCTGCCTCCGGTCCGGCCCGCCGCGCATGATGACTCCGCATCGGCCGTTCGGCCGGGCGGCCGCGAGGCTCTACGCCGATACGTGCGGGGCGGCGGGCCTGGCGTAGGACGGCGACCCTGGCGTTGTCATTCCGAGCGGAGTCTGCGGAGCAGCCGGTCCGCCGGCCGGAATCTCGTCTTTGCCTAGCGTCTGCGACAAAGCATAACAAAGACGAGGTCCCTCGCTCCGCAGACTCCGCTCGGGACGACAACGTTTGGCTAGCCGAGGGGCGCGGGCCTCGCCGCAGCCGCCCGGGCGGGGCTCCCCCCGCCTGGGGGGCAGGCAAGACCCCGCCCTACAAGGAACGCCGGCTAAGGCCGGCTCCGGAGCACATACGCGCATACGCGTCTTGAGCCCCCTTTAGGGGACGTTACTGGTAGCCAGGGGTCTTGCCTGCCCCCCGCATGGGGGGAGCCCCTGGCGTCCGGCCGG
>JAAZBY010000075.1 GCA_012513595.1 Chloroflexota bacterium | reverse complement strand
TCGCCTGCCCTACTTTACCCTGACGCCGACCTTTAGCGTCTGCCCGACGCACGGGTACCTCTCTGGCGAGCACTTTACCTGCCCGCGCTGCGAGGATGAGCAGCCCTGTGAGGTGTATTCTCGCGTGGTGGGGTACCTGCGCCCGGTGGGCCAGTGGAACGCCGGCAAGAAGGCCGAGTATTCGGAACGGGTCACCTTTGAGCCCAAGGCCAAGCCGCGGACCATCTCGGTGACCACGCCGCAAGCGTAGCGGGCCGGCCATGCGTATCGTTGGGCTGCAAAAGGTCACTCTGCTGGACTATCCCGGGCAGATCGCCGCGAGCGTCTTTCTGGCCGGGTGCAACCTGAACTGCGGGTACTGCCATAACCGCTGGATGATCGCCGCAGACAAGGAGTCTGGCCAGGTCGCCCCCGAGGTCATCTCGCTGGGCGACCTGCTGCGTTGGCTCGGCACCCGCCAGGGGCTGCTCGACGGGGTGTGCATCTCGGGCGGGGAGCCGACCCTCTCGGCCGGCCTGCCGGACCTCTTGCGGGGCATCCGCGGCCTGGGGATGGCCATCAAGCTGGATACCAACGGCACCCGCCCCGGGCGGCTGGCCGCGCTCTTGAGCGCCGACCTGGTGGACATGGTGGCCGTGGACCTCAAGGCCCCGCTCGACGCGCGCTACGCCCAGGTGGCGGGCACGCCGGTCGACGTGGGCGCCATTCGTGAGACGATGGCCCTCCTGCGCGGCTGGGCCACGCCGGACGGGGCCCGCTCGTACGAGTTCCGCACCACCGTCGGGCCGCAGCTGAGCGAGGCGTGGCTGCGAGACATTGCCGCCGAGCTGCGCCCGGAAGAGGCCTGGTACCTGCAAGAGTTCCGCCCGGCCGAGGGCGTGGACCCGGCCCTGGTGGCCGGCGAGTGGCCGGACGGCGCGGCGCTTGAGGCGCTGGCCGGGCGGCTGGCGTCCGTGGCGGCCGGCGTGCGCGTCCGCGGGCTGCAGGCCTAACGGCGCCGCCGGCCCCCTCCGCGCCCCCCCTTGCGCGCCAGGAGGCCAAAGGCCTGCGGGCGGGGGCGCACCTCACCAAAGCCCGCCTCCTCCAGGCGCAGCGCCACCCCCCGCGTGACGGAGCGGCCGGACTTGGAGTCCGGGTCGCCGATGTAGTGAAAGAGGCGCCCGCCGTCTCGCAGCACGCGGTAGAGCCGCCGGTACATCTCCCCGGAGTAGAGGTCCCCCGTCAGGCGCATGGCCGGGGGGTCGTGAATGATGGCGTCAAACGACGCCTCGGGCAGGGCCGCCACCTCCTCGTACGAATCGCCCGTGATCTGGGTGATGTTGGCGCGCTGGAACAGGTCGCGCGACCAGGGGTTGAGGCGGGCCACCTCGAGCACGGCGGGGTCGATCTCGATCGTGACGACCTGTTCGGCGGAGCGGGCCGCCTCGATGGCGGTGTAGCCGAGGCCGGTGGAGGTATCCAGCACACGGCCGCGCAGCCGGCCGATGGCGCGCATCTTGTTCAGGGTATCCTGGTACGGGTCGACGCCCTTGATGCGGTGCATGGGGATGCCGGCGATGAGGAGCGTGGGCGCGCCGGAGGTGGGCATCAGCGAGCAGAGCCGGCCCGTGGCCTCGGAGAAGACGCGGATGGGGGCGCAGGCGCCACCGTCGAGGGCGAAGCAGTTCTGCTCGGCGGCGTCGATCTCGGCGAGCGCCTCCCAGGGGAGGAGGGAGCCATCGGGGAGGCGGGCGCCGGCCTCGGTGACCTCCAGGCGCACCCGGGTGAGGCCCAGGTCCAGCGAGGTCTCGGCGGCGTCGTGGCCGGCGGCGCGGGCGGCCAGGAGTGGCGCCACCCACTCGCGTGAGGCGACGAAGACCTGCGGCATCTGCTGCCTCCTTATCGTAGGGGAGTCCGTCCCAGTATAGGCCGGGGCGGGCGCCAGGGCGAGCCCGGCCCCCGGGGGGGAGGGCGGCGGGCCGATATGGAGTCGTCATGTGCGCCGGGCCGCACACCGGCAGGCATGA
>JAAZBY010000074.1 GCA_012513595.1 Chloroflexota bacterium | reverse complement strand
CTAACGACTTTGATCTCGCGCATGGGGAGAGCCTTCTGGCGCAGGTGATCTCAGATCCCTTGTACGTATATCAGGGCAGAAAGGCGGCGACGCTGCTGTTTGTGGGCGACTGCGATAGGACGCGCTATCTCATTGTGCCCGTGAAGGCTCTCCGCGGAGAACTATGGCTGGAAACCATGTATGTATCCAATAAGACGAGGATCGAGAGGAGAAGAGGACACCCATTATATGCGAGGAAAGCAGATTAGGCGCCTGGCCGGGCAGGATAACCGGCATCTCATAGCCCTTGCGGACCGCGGGGGACCTGACTTTCCACCTCAGGCGCCTATCGATAGACATTATAGCACATTACTCGGGAGATGCAATGTCCAATCACTTGCCGCGCATCCGGTTCCTCAAGATAAGCTGTGCTTGTGGGGCCGAGTACAAGGTGCGGATGGAGCGCATCGGCGAAGGGGAGCCTTTTGAGTGCGAACCGTGCGGCGCGCAGATCGCTGTGCGGCCCTTCGCCGGGGTGTTGGAGCTGCTGCACCGCTACAGCGAGCTGGTGCTCAGGATCGAGGAGGATCTGGAGATCGAGGGCGATAGGGTCACGCCGAAGAAGCAGGGCGTGACGGTCGGGCCCAGCCTGGCCAAGTAGCCGCCGGCGGGGGCTACCCCCCACCGGGAACTAACGGTACCGCTTGGCCACCGCGCGCAGGGAGACCTGCCGGCGGTGGCTTCTCACGGCGGCCAAGCAGGCGTACCCCATCGACCCCAGAACAGAGTCAGGGGCCACCCCGCGGGGTGGCCCCTGACTGCTGCTGCGTACTCGCCGTCTACTCCTCGACGATCTCGATCGTCAGAATCTTGTCACCCGGGGGCGGGGCCGGCACCGCGTCGGGGTTGCGCAGGGTGATCGCGTTCACCACGTCCATCCCCTCGACCACCTTCCCAAACACCGCGTGCGCACCATCGAGGTGCGGCGTCGGCACGAAGGTGATGAAGAACTGGCTGCCATTGGTGTTGGGCCCGGCGTTGGCCATCGAGACGATGCCGGCCGAGTCGTGCCGCAACGCGGGCGAGAACTCGTCGGCAAAGCTGTATCCCGGGCCGCCCCTGCCCGTCCCGGTGGGGTCACCGGTCTGGGCCATGAAGCCGGCCAACACGCGATGGAAGGTCACCCCATCGTAGTACCCCTCACGGGCCAGGAAGACAAAGTTGTTCACGGTGAGCGGTGCCTCGTCCTCGAACAGGTCGATGACAAAGTCGCCCTTCTCCGTCTTGACGATGGCCCGGTAGTCCTTGCTCAGGTCAAGGGCCATGGCGGGTGGCTGAGACCAGGTCTTGCCCACAGTTTCTTCCTCCACAGGTGTGCTTTCAGCGACAGGTGTCGGCTCGATGGTGGCCGTTGGCTGGGTCGTAGGGCTGGGGCGCCGGCTCAACCAGATGGCCACCAGGACCACCGCGATGGCCACCGCACGATGCCGAGCGATACCCACAGATCGGTCAGCCGGCTCTTCTTCTCGTCCTTCTTGGGTGGCGGTGGTGGCGTCGGCTTGGGCCGCGCCACAGGCGCCGAGCCTCGCCGCGTGCGCGCCACCTGGCGCCGGCGTGATAGCACGTCTTTCTTCTTGGCCATAAGTAACCCCCATAGATGATGGCTTGACTCTGTAGATCCGTTGGAGCCGACCTGCCGGCCCCGGACGTGGCGCGCGACTGCCGACGCCCTACGGGGCGGGGTCGCCAACCTGCTTGGGCGGATCAACGGGAGGCACCTGCTCAAAGCGCCAGATCGCATAGCCGCAGCCAGCCAGCACCAGCGCACCCAGCGCGTACCCCTCGAGGATGCTCGCCTGCGTCAGGAACACGGCCAGCAGGCCAAAACACCCGCCGGCCAGGTAGAGCGTCAGCACGGCCTCGCGCGGCGTCTCTCCGAGGCGCACCAGCCGATGCGAAAGGTGATCCTTCCCCGGCGTCGTGAGCGGGTTCAGGCCGCGGCGCAGGCGCGAGATCGTCACCAGGGCGGTGTCCAAGATCGGCAGGCCCAGCGTCATCACGGGCACCATCCAGGTCACAAAGGTGACGTTGTTCGGAAAGCGCAGTTTGATGCCCACGGCAGCCAGCATATAGCCGATGAACAGCGCACCCGCATCCCCCATAAAGATGCTGGCCGGGTTCAAGTTGTAGCGGAGAAAGCCCAAGCAAGCCCCCAAGAGCGCCGCCGCCAGCAGGCCCACCAGGTACTGGCCGCTCATGGCGGCCATCAACAGGAAAAAGGCCGCCGCGACGGTGCCGATGCCCCCCGCCAGGCCGTCCATGTTGTCCAACAGGTTGAAGGCGTTGGTGATGCCCACCACCCACAGCAGCGTGATAGCCAGGTTGATGGCGGCGGGCACCGGCAAGCGTACCTGCACGCCCGATAGCACCAGGATCGATGCGGCCGCCGCCTGGCCGGCCAGCTTGGCCCACGCGCCCACGCCCTGGCGGTCATCCAGGAGGCCCAGGAGCGAGCAGAAGGTCGCCCCGACCAGAATGCCCACGGCCTCGCGGACGTAGAACCGATCGCCAAACAGCAGGAGCGCCACGATAAAGGCCACATAGATGGCCACCCCGCCCAAAAGCGGCGTGGGCCGCACGTGCACCT
>JAAZBY010000073.1 GCA_012513595.1 Chloroflexota bacterium | reverse complement strand
TGCCGCTGGCGGATTCACCGAGCCAGATCGCCGCCGCGCCGTGCCAGTCGGGCTCGTCCAGCCCGCCGTTCACGACCTAGCCCTGGACGTTGTTGCCCTTGACGACCACGCCGCTTGTGGGCATCCCAAAGACGCCCAGCCAGACGGCCGCCGGGCCGCGCCCGCTCAGGATGTTGTTACTGATCAGTGCGCTCTGCGTGCCGTTCAGCACGATCGGGCCACCCCAGTAGGGGTCTTGCATCATGATGCGGTTGTTGCTGATCACGATGTCGGTCATGCCGCCCAGGTTGTCCCACAGCTCGATGCCCGCATAGTCGAGGGTGGGGTCGGGCAGGATGGTGCTATGCTCCACCAGCAGTGTCGACCGCTCGGTGGCCCAACCGGGGATGCTCATCCAAACCCCAGACTGCTGGCTGGTCTCCAGTCCACTCACGTGAATCTGGTTACCGTTGTTGGCCTGGACCTGGACGGCCGCCCCTGCCGAGGTACGCGGCGTGTCCTCGCGCCAGACGCGCATGTTCATCACCTCGATGTGCGTGTGCGCGTTCTGTCCGAACATGGCGCCGACCCAGGTATTCCGTGCCGTCACCTGGTCCTTCGGTCGCTGGCCGCCGATGCTGATGACGGCGCCGCTGGCATTGAAAAAGGCAGGGCCGTAATCGATCGTATCATAGCGGCTGTCGGTAATGCCGTGGGTACCGGCCACGTTGTGGAAAAAGTGCGCATACAGGTTCACAGCGGTCAGAAATCCCGGACGCTCGCGTCCGGTCATGCGGATATCGCGCCAGTTCGTGTTCAGCACGGGTGCCTCGCCCACACCCTCGATCCAGATGGGATACATGCCCGTCTGGGGCACGCCCCACCAGGCGTGGTCGTAGGGTTCGGGATCCCCTTCGATGTCCCAGCCCATGCCCTGCCAGTCGAGGGACAGGCCGTCGCCCTCGTAGAACAGACGGAACATGATTGCGTTCACAGCGTCCGAGCCTTCGGGCCCGATTCCTGGAATGACAGTCAGGCCAAAGAGGACTTCCGTCGTGGTGTGCAGCACGGTCTCTTGCGAGCCCGCGCCACGGATGTTACCCGACAGGTTATAGGCCGTGATCGTGTCACTCAGGTAGTAATCCCCCGCCGCGAACTCGATCGTGCTGCCGGGGTTGGCCGCCGCCTCATCAAAGACCGCCTGGATCTCTTCTGTGTCATCGCCATCCAGGCTGGGCGAAAGGTAGTAGGTCATCGGTCCCGCCAGCGACGCGCTCGGGAGCAGCATCGCCAGCACCAGAGCCAGTGTCAGAATCCATCGCATCTTCATCTTGCGTTCTCCTTGTGCGTATCCAGTTTCGCCAGTCGACTCTGCCGTTCTCGCATAGGCCCTCCTGCTCCTGCGCCTTAATGTCAGCCCGTAGCCCCTGGGTCAGTCTCACCAGGTGCGCTGGCCACAACGCTGGCGCTCTGATCCGCTGCCTCGCCCACCTCTGCCCTCAGCCAGTCCGTCATCTCTTCAAGCGTGCTAAAGACGTGGCGCTCTCCGGTGGCGACGGCCTCCAGCGAGGGGCGCCAGGCCGGGTGCGCGCCGTCGGTGCGCCGCAGACGCAACATGTAGGCCAGATATCCGCGGGTGCCGGTTTCATCCATCGCAGGCCTCCTCGCTCTGCCCTTGCACCTGCACTGTAGCAGGCGATCTTCAAAGAACTCTCAAAGAACTCTCAAAGCGCTCACAAATACAAACGAATTGCGGCGAAAGCGTTGACGAAACATTCGGATACGCGCATAATGTGACTGTAAGCCGCCGTGCGCCTCTGACGCGCCGCTCGTCATGTGCTCATCTCTCCCCGCGGTCGCCACGGCGCCTGCCGTCTGGAGGGTGAGCCATGCCCCATCTTGCTCTCGCCCTGTTCGGCCCCCTGCGCCTCTCGACGACGGACGGATCCGAGATCCCGGTGAGTGCGGACAAGGCGCGCGCCCTGCTGGCCTATCTGGCGGTGGAATCCGGCCAGCCGCACCGCCGCGAGTCGCTGGCCGGTCTTCTCTGGCCGGGATACACGGAGCACAGCGCCCGGCAGAGCCTCAGCCAGGCGCTGTTTGTGCTGAACCGTGTTCTGGCGCCGGCGCTCAACGGCGATCCCTCGCCCCTGTCGATCAGCCGGATGGAGGTGCAGCTCGACTGCAGCGGCTGCAGCCTGGATGCGGGCACCTTTGAGCAGCGGCTGGCGGAAGCCATGCACCACGGCCATCCCTTTGGCTCCCCCTGTGACGAATGTGCCCACTCGCTCGCCGAGGCCCTGGCGCTATATCGGGGCGAGTTCCTGACCGGCTTTAGCCTGCGCGATTGTCCCGAGTTCGAAGAGTGGCTGCTGTTGCAGCGCGAGCGCTACCACCGTTTGGCTGTGGAGGCCGCCGCCGCCCTCGCCCGTAGCCGAGAGGGTGATGAGGGGCTGGCCCATGCCCGGCGCTGGGTGGCGTTGGACCCGCTGGATGAGGGCGCGCACCGCCGGCTGATGGCGCTGCTGGCACTTGCGGGCCACCGCACCCTGGCGCTGACCCAGTACGAGGCCTGTGCACATGTCTTGCGGGAGGAGCTCGGCGTCGAGCCCGAGCCGGCCACGCGCGCGCTGTTCGAGCGCATCCGTGCCGGCGACCCGGCGCTGGTCAAGAGCGTCGAGGTCACCCCGGTGCATGTCCCGGAGCCGCGCGCCGCGGCGCCCGCACCTATCCGCCACAACCTGCCGGCGCCGGTGGACTCGTTCGTGGGGCGCGAGCGCGAGCTGGCCGAGGTGCGCGGCCTGGTGGAAGACCCGGCGGCGCGCCTGGTGACGCTGGTAGGCGGCGGGGGCATGGGCAAGACGCGCCTGGCGCTGGAAGTGGCACGTGCCTGCCTGCCGGCATTCGCCGGGGGGGCCTGGATCGTCGATCTAGCCCCGCTTGCGGCCGGTACCCCGGCCACAAGCGCGCTGGCCGCCGGAGCGTCATCCGCGGCCGGCGGCGTCCTGAGGCT
>JAAZBY010000072.1 GCA_012513595.1 Chloroflexota bacterium | reverse complement strand
GCGGGCTGCCCTCGACCATCGTCGTGGCGCTCACCTTTATCGGCTGGACGCAGGGGGCCGAGCGCGCCTACCAGGCCACGTCGGCCCTGCCGGTGGCCTTTGCGATCAACTGCGTGTTCCTGCTGACCTACGCGGTGGCCGTGCGGAGGGGCCTGGTGGTGGGCATTGCGGCGGCCCTGGCGGCCTGGGCCGGCCTCCAGGGGCTGCTGGTGTGGCGCGGGGCGCCGCGCTACACGACCGGCCTGGCGATCTGGGCGCTGACGCTGGCCGCGGTGTACCTGGTCATGGACCGTATCCTGCGGCTGCGGGGCCACGAACGGGTGCGCGTGCGGCGGGCGCGCTGGGATATCCCCGCCCGAGGCTTGCTGAGCGGCGGGATCATCGTGGCAGCGGTAGGGCTGAGCCACCTGGGCGGGCCGCTGCTGGGGGCGGTCATGGCGGCCTTCCCGGCCGTCTACGTCTCCACGCTGGCCATCACGGCGCGCTCGGTCAACATCGCGTTTTCGCGCTCGCTGGTGGTGCCGCTGATGGTCAGCGCCGTGGTGAACTGCGTCGTCTTTGGCACGGTCTATCGCCTGACGGTGCTGGAGGCAGGGCTGGTTGGCGCGGCCGCGCTCGCTTACGCGGCCTCATTGGTCAGCGCAGCGGGCACCTACCGGTTCCTCCAGAAGCGGGGGGCCTGAGGGCGCCTTGGGGATGGCGCGGTGATTGAGATTAGTCGGCTGCAGAAGGTCGTCGGCCAGGACGCCGTCCTGGAGGTGGACGCCCTGCGCGTCGCCGGCGGGGAGGCCGTGGCGGTGCTGGGGCCGCGCAGTGGCGGGCGCGCCTACCTGCTGGCCCTGCTCCTGGGGCGCGAAACGCCCACCGCCGGCCATGTGCGCGTGCTGGGCGCCGATCCGGTGAGCGGGCACGCCCTCCTCAAGCGGCACCTTGGCGTTCTGTTGGCCGAGAACGGCCTGTACGAGAGGCAGTCCGCCCTCGCCAACCTGACTTTCTTCTGCCGGCTCTACGATCTGCCGAAGGAGCGTGCCCTCGAGACGCTGGCGGAGGTCGGCCTGGCTGACCGGGGCGCGACGCGGGCCGCCCAACTACCGGAGGGCCTGGCGCGCCGCCTGGCGCTGGGCCGGGCGATCCTGCACCGCCCGCGGGCGCTTGTTCTCGAGGATCCGTTTGTCGGCTGCGACGAGGCCTCGGTGGCGGTGATTCGCCGCGCCATCGAGGGGCAGGCAGCGGGCGGCGCGGCCGTGCTGATCCTAGCCGAGGGGCCGCTCCACCTGGCGGATTCCTGTGACCGGTTCTACGCACTCAGCCGGGGCCTCTTGAGCGCGCTGCCCGACGAGGCGCCCGCCGAGAGCGCGCCGATCCCCTTCAAGGTGCCGGTGCGCGCCGAGGACAAGATCGTCCTGGTGAACCCGGCCGAGATCCTCTACGCCGTGGCCCGCGAGAGCCGCACCTACCTGCAGACCAGCGAGGCGCTACTCCCCAGCCAGTTCACCCTCACAGAGCTCGAGGAGCGCCTCTCGCGGAGCGGCTTCTTCCGCGCCCACCGCGCCTACCTCGTCAACCTCCAGCACGTGCGCGAGGTCATCCCCTACACGCGAGACTCCTTCACCCTGCGCCTTGACGACCCAGCGGGGACGCAGATCCCCCTCAGCAAGTCGGCCGCGGCCGACCTGCGCGCCCTGCTCGGTTACTGAGGGCCCCCCGGCGGGCCGTTCGGAGGCGCTCGGCGCCGCCTGGCGGCCCCCTGCGCCTGCTGGCGCGAAAGTGTTGCGCCGGCCATGGCCATCCCCTATGGTGATAGTGAGCAAGGCGGTGCCCAGCAGGTGCATCCGCCGGTCGGCGCACGGAGGAGGAGACATGGAAGGCATCGTCACCGAGGGGCTGACGCGCACCTTTGGCGACCTACGCGCTGTGGATGGCCTGACGCTTTCGATCCCCAGCGGCACGCTCTACGGGTTCCTGGGGCCCAACGGGGCCGGCAAGACCACGACGATCCGCCTGCTGACGGGGCTGCTCGCTCCGACGGCGGGTCGCGCGCGGGTGGCCGGGTGCGACGTGGTCACAGAGCGTGCCGCGCTCAAGCCGCGCATCGGCGTGGTGATGGAGTACCAGAACCTGTACGAGCGGGCTTCCGGCCGCGCCAACCTGGCCTTCTTTGCCCGTTTGTACGGGGTCGGAAGGGCGCGGGTCGAGGCGGTGCTCGCCCAGGTAGGGCTGACCGAGCGCGCCGACGCCCGCGTGGCGACCTACTCGAACGGGATGAAGCAACGCCTGCTGATTGCCCGGGCGCTCTTGCACGAGCCTCAGGTGCTGTTCCTCGACGAGCCCACCCGCGGGCTGGACGCACACGCCGCGCGGGCCATCCGCGCGTTTGTGCGGGACCTCACTGGCCAGGGCACCACGGTGTTCCTCACCACGCACTATATCGAGGAGGCCGATCAGCTCTGCGGGCAGGTGGCCGTCATCGACCGGGGCAGGGTCGTGGCGGAGGGCCCCCCGGCGCGCCTCAAAGAGGAGCTAGGCGGGCCGGGCAGCACGCTCGAGGACGTGTTCGTGCGCCTGACGGGCGGAGGAGCGGCGACATGGGAAGCGAACTGAGGCGGCCGCGGCGGGCGGCGATCGGGGAGTGGCTGCGCATTGCCCTGGCTATCACGGCCAAGGACGTGGCCGACGCGTTGCGCAACCGTTCCATCCTGTCCACCCTGTTCGGGGTGGCGATCATCCTGGTATCCTACAAGTACCTGCCCGCGCTCACCTCGCGCGGGGATAGCCTGGTGATCGAGGCCCCTGGCACGCCGGAGCTGGTGGCCGCGCTCAAGGTGGCGCCCGAGTACGAGGAGATACACGTAGTCCCCTCGCTCGATGCGCTGCGCGAGGCTGTGGCCGATCATGACACGGTCACCCTGGGGGTGGTGCTGCCCGCGACGCTGCCCGCGGCGGGCGGGGGGCCGCTGCGGGTGGACGGGTACGTGCAATACTGGGCCTCTGCGGCCGGGGCCCGGCAGGCGGCCGCGCTGTTCGAGGGGCGCCTTACCGAGCTGCTGGGCACCCCGGTGACGGTTGACACCGCCGGCCACCGCGTGTACCCGCCCGAGGGGCAGACTGGGGGGCTGCTCCTGTTGGGGGCTTTCAGCATCATCCTGGCGATCCTGATGACGGGGCTGTCCGTCACGCCGCATCTGATGCTGGAAGAGCGGCGCACGCGCACGCTCGACGCGCTGCTCGTCTCACCGGTGACCATGGCGCAGTATGTGGTCGGCAAGGTCGGTGCCGGGATGGCCTACTGTGCGCTGGCCGGCCTCTTGGGCCTGGCCTCCTATGCGGCGCTGGTGGTGCACTGGGGCTGGGCGATCCTGGCGGCCCTGGCCGGGGCCGCGTTCACCGTGCCGCTGGGGCTGCTTCTCGGCAGCGCGATCCGTGATCGGCAGCAACTCGCGGTGTGGGTCTGGGTGCTGGTGCTGCCCCTGGTGACGTCGGTGTTCCTTGCCGAGGAGGCCGAGGGGTTGGGGCTGCCAGGTCCGCTCGCCGCGGTGCTGCGCTGGATGCCGACGTCGGCCGTGGCCCGCGCCCTACAGGCGGCGTTCGCCCGGCCGACGCCGCCGGGCGGGTACTGGGCGGCGATCGGGCTGGCATTAGGCTGTGCGGCAGTGCTGCTGACTGCCGTGGTCCGGCTGAGCAGCACCCAGGCGAAGCGAGGCGCCTGAGCCGCCAGGAGAGGGGGAACGAGTGGGAATGGGAAGGGGTCTGCGCGCAAGGCTCGGCGCACTGCGCATCGTCTGGGCGATTACCGCCAGGGACGTGGTCGACGCGGCGCAGAACAGGGTGTTCCTGTCGGTGGTGTTCGGCGTCCTGCTTCTGTCGCTGACGCGGAGTGGCCTGGCGGCGCTGGTGCCGAGCGGCCCCCTGCCGGTGCTCATCGTCGTGGACGAGGGCGGCGAAGCGTGGGCCCAAGCTCTCCAGGAGCAGGGCAGAGTGCGGGCCTACTCGGCGCCCACGGCCGACGCGATGCGCGAGGGCCTGGTGGGGCCCGGGTCGAGGGGGGTGTTGGGGGTGGTGATCCCCGCCGGGCTGCGCGCGCTGCCGGGCGATGCAGTGCTGGCAGGCTACTATGCGCATCAGGCCGACGCGCGGGATGTGGCGGAGCTGGGCTCGCTGGCCGGGGAGGCCATCGGCGCCCTGCTCGGCCGGTCGGTGCGCGTCGAGACGGCCAGGCACGCGGTGTACCCGCCAACGGGCGGGAACGAGCCCTTTATGGAGTCCGCCACGTTCGTCATCGCTGTCCTCGCCGTGGCCACGTTCCTGGTCCCCTATCTGATGGTCGAAGAGAAAGAGACGCACACCATTGACGCCCTGCTCCTATCGCCGGCCGGCACCGGAGAGATCGTCGCCGGCAAGGCTCTGGCTGGCGTTACCTATGGGGTGCTGGCCGGCGGGGTGTTGATGGCCACCTCGCACCGCCTGATCGTGCACTGGGACGTGGCGCTGGCGGCCCTAGCCGCCAGCGTGGTCCTGGGCGTGGGCCTGGGGCTGCTCCTGGGGCTATCCTTCGCCACCGTACAGAGCATGAGCCTGTGGAGCGGGCTCATCATGTTCTTGTTGATCGCGCCGATGCTCCTGGGGATGTTCGCGGGCGCGGCGCAGTTGCCCGCGATGGCCCAGGTGGCCCGCTGGGTGCCCACGTCGCTTCTGGCGCGGGGGTTCCGGGCGGCCTTCTGGGAGGTCGTTCCTCCGCAGGCCTGGGCCTGGCTGGGGGGTGCCTGCCTGTGGGCGGCGCCGCTGTACGCCGGGGCGGCCTGGCGCCTGCGCCGGCTGAGCCGCTAGACCGGTGCGGCGCTGCCCCTATAATGGGGCCGTTCTGAGCGCCGGGCGCCCCGGCCGCACGGCACGATCATCGTCCCTCCATACGAGAGCAAGGAGCAGAGATGGCGGCGAGAGTGGGTTGTGGTGAGTTCGTCTACGAGGTGGACCTGGACTGGGCCAAGCTGCCCGAGGGATGGAACCTCCACGAGGTGGCCGACGTGGTCATTGATCGGCAAGACCGCGTCTACGTCCTGAACCGGGGAGAGCATCCCATCATCGTCCTGGACCGCGAGGGCAACCTGGTGGACTTCTGGGGGGAGGGCACCTTTGGCCGGCCGCATGGCGCCACGCTGGGCCCCGACGGACTCCTCTATCTCGCCGACGACGCCGACCACACGGTGCGCAAGTGCACCCTGTCGGGCGAGGTGTTGCAGACCTTTGGCGTCTCTGGCCAGGCGGCGCCCTACCAGAGCGGCAGGCCGTTCAACCGCCCCACCAAGGTGGCCTTTGCCCCGGAGACCGGCGACCTGTACATCGCCGACGGCTACGGCAACGCCCGCGTGCACAAGTTCTCGCCGGACGGCGAGCATCTCTTTTCCTGGGGAGAGTATGGCAGCGACCCGGGGCAGTTCAACCTGGTGCACTCGGTGTGCACCGACCGGCAGGGGCTGGTCTACGTGGCCGACCGGGAGAACCACCGCGTGCAGGTGTTTGATCCCCAGGGTCAGTACGTCACCCAGTGGAACAACCTGCATCGCCCCTGCGGCATGCACATCGTGGACGGCGAGGTGCCCCTGGCCTTCATCGGCCAGCTGCCCGGCTCGATGGCCGTCAACCAGGACTATCCCAACATCGGCGCCCGGGTGAGCATCCACACCCTGGACGGCCAGCGCCTGGCCTGGCTGGGGGACGTGCGCGCCGGTGACGCCAAGCCCGAGCAGTTCATCGCCCCGCACGGCCTGGCGGTCGATTCCCGTGGCGACCTCTACGTCGGCGAGGTGTCGTGGAGCTTTTACGGGAGGCACCTGAACCCCCCGCGCGAGTTCCGTTCGCTGCGCAAGCTGGTGAAGGTGAGCTAACAGCCCGGCCACCACCGAAACGTTGCAGCGCCCGTCGGCAGGATCCTGCCGGCGGGCGCCGCTCTGTCTATCCGGAGTCGTGGCCGCTACGAGGGGAACTCGACGTCGGCCGTCAGGAAGTAGTGGTCGCTCGGGTAGCGGCCGTCGCGCGCATCGCGGACGATCTCCGCGCCGACGACGCGCAGCCGGCCCCGGCAGAAGATCCAGTCGATCTTGCCCTCCTGCCGCGCGAGGGCCGGGCCCTCGAAGCCGTGGTAGGTGTTGCCCGGGTCGTCGGGGCCGTGGATCTCGGCGTAGGTATCGACCCAGCCGGCCGTGAGAAACGACTGGATGGCCGGGTTGGTGCCCGGGGCGTTCATGTCTCCCAGGAGGGCCTGCGGGTAGACCTCGGGGAAGGCGGCGGCGTCCTCGTTGATCAGGCGGGCCTGCTGCTCGCGGGCCGTCTGCCCTCTGTGGTCCAGGTGGGTGCCCACGACGCGGAACTCCAGGCCCGAGCCGTTGATGGCCAAGCGCACCCAGTTGGCCAGGCGGATGTTGCTGGAATCCCACGACTTGGTGCCGGGGACGTGGGGCGTCTCCGACAGCCAGTACCCCCCGCTGGAGACGAGCGAAAACCGCTCGCGCGGCCAAAAGATGGCGTTCTGCGGGCTCTGGCCGGTGGGGACGTCGACCATGGCGTACGTGTCGTACTCGGACAGGCGAGAGCGGAAGAACAGGAACTGCTCGCGAGACATCTCTTGGAAGCAGATGACGTCGGGCGCGCGGGAGAGGATCACCTCGGCGGCAAACTCTCTACGATGCGGCCAGGCATTCTCGGCGTCCTGGGCGGCAGAGTAGCGGACGTTACAGGACATCAGGCGCATATCACTGTCCTCGTTGGTGTATGGGGTGGCCGGTGGGCCACCGGGCTAGATGAGCACGTCGACGCTCCGCCCGGCACGCGCGGAATCGACGCCGGCCTGGATCACCTGCATCACGCGCAGGGCGTGCTCGGGCGTGATGATCAGGGGCTCTCCCTCGCGCAGGTGTCTGGCGAGGTTGGCGTGGAGGTCGTGCGTATCCACGGCGCGGGAGCGCTGCAGGGTATAGTCGGGCCCGCAGACGACAACCGCCTTGTGGTCCCCCTCGGGCACGGGGCCGTGCAGGGTGGCCTCGGTGCCGACGATCAGCCACTTGTCTGGCGGGGAATAGTAGGCGATGTCGCACTTGGCCGCCGTGGCGCGCGAGCAGTCGTCAAAGATCATGTCGATGCGGAACCAGTCGTCAGCGTCCCCCCACTTGATGTGGCGGACGTCGCCCAAGACCTGCACCACGCGACGCCCTTCCATCAGGTCCAGGATCTGCTCCACCCAGTGCGGGCCAAAGTCGAGCAGCGTACCCCCGCCGGCGGCGGCGGTGATGCGCCAGGCCTGGTTATAGTCGGGCACGCCAAAGCCCACCGCGGGGCGAGAGCCGATGGTGCGGTTCTCGGCCGAGACGATCGTGCCGAGCAGCCCCTCGCGGACGGCGGCCTTGACCTGGCGATAGTCTTCGTCAAAGTGGCGGTTGTGATATACCGACAGCACCACGCCGTGCCGCCGGGCGGCGTCGACGATCTCTTGGGCCTGGGCGCCGGTGACGGCCATCGGTTTCTCGATGAGCAGGTGCTTACCGGCAGCGGCCACCTGCAGGGCGATGGGGTGGTGCTGCGCCGTGTGCGTGGTCAGGACGACGAGTTCGACGTCCCAGGAGAGAAAGGTCTCCAGGCTCTCGGTGGCGCGCAGGCCCGCCTGTTCGGCGGCCGCCCGGCGCGCGGGGGTGATGTCGCAGACGCCGACGACGTCGTACAGGCCGGTCTCGCGCATTCTGGCCAGGTGGGTGCGCTCGGCCATGCGCCCGAACCCGACGATTCCCGCTCTGATCGGTTGCATCGGTCTATCCTCTCGGGTACTCGGCAGGGTAGGTCGCCCGTAACGTGCGGGAGGGCCTCCGCAACAGCGGGGCCCTCCCGTCCAACCACCTGTGCGGAGGGCCTCTAGCGCAGGCCCATGGCCTTCAGGTTGCGATAGCTGATGGCCAGCGACTCGAAGGGGTCGCGGTCATAGGTGCGGTCCTGCTCGACGAGATAGTACTTGACGCCGGCGGCCTCGGCCTCCTTCATGATGGCGGGCCAGTTGAGGTTGCCCTCGCCGATCTCGGCAAAGCGCTGCTCGCGCTCCGGCGTGACGATCATGTCCTTGAGGTGCAGGAGCGGCTGGCGCCCGGCAAGCTTCTTGATCCACCAGGCGGGGTCGCCGCCGCCGGCCTGGATCCAGTAGGTGTCGATCTCCGCCTTGAGCACCGAGGCGGGGATCTCCGAGTAGAGCATGTCGAGCCAGGTACGGCCGTCGTACTTGGCCAGCTCGTGGTTGTGGTTGTGGTAGGAAAAGTCCATCCCCTCACGGGCCAGCTTTTCGGCGATGGGGATCAGCTCGTCGCGGAAGCGTTTGACCCCGTCGGCCGCGCGGTACTCACCGGGCAGGCCGCCGATGGCCGGGTGCGGGCAGCCCCAGAGCTTGTGCTCTTCGATGACGGCATCGAGATCGTTCTTGAAGCGGTCCCAGGCCATGTGCGTGGCCACCACGGCCAGGCCGTTATCCTGCATGAGGCGGGCGACGACCTTGGGGTCAATCGGCCCGATGCCGGAGACCTGCACCGCGGTGTAGCCCGCGGCGGCGACCTTCTTCAGGCTGGCCGCCAGGTCCTCGGCGGTCTTGGTGTACTCGCGGACGGTGTACAGCTGTGCTCCAGCGATTCCCTTGGCCATGTCGTTCTCCTTGTGTGTGCCAGATACCGATGGACGAAAGGGTATGTCTGCCCTCCCCCGGGGGAGGGAGGGAAGGTGTTGCGGTTCGGCCTGGCCAGGCCGACGGTACGGCCGGCACGGCGCGCTCCCTAGGAGGCGCCGCCCGCCGACGACAACTGCGATGTGCACTGTGGGCAACGGGTCGCCCGGATGTCGATCTCGGCGAAGCAGAATGGGCATGCTTTGGTGGTGGGTGCCGCGGGCGCGGCGGCTTCCTTGCGCTGCATGGTAGCCAGGGCCTTGACCAGCATGAACACCGCCCAGGCCACGATGAGGAAGGTGATGATGTTGCTGATAAAGAGGCCGTAGTTGAGAGTGACGGCACCGGCCTCCTGGGCCGCCGCGACCGTCGCATAGGGCGGCGGCGTGGTCCCCTCCTTGAGCACGGCGAACAGGGCGGAGAAATCGACCTTGCCCAGCAGCAGACCGATCGGCGGCATGATCACGTCTGACACGAGAGACTTGACCACCGTGCCAAAGGCGCCGCCGATGATGATGCCGACGGCCAAGTCCACCACATTGCCCTTGACGGCGAACTTCTTGAACTCCTCCAGCAACCCGGCCCCACGACGCGCGACGTCACTCGCCTTTGCGGCCATGATCTGCCTCCCTCAGCCCGATGGAACCTAGAAAGGCCACTGCCGTCATCATACCTGCTCAGCCGAGGTTTATCAACACGGCTGCCAGCAGGGTGATGGCGATGCCGATCGCCTCCTGGCGGCTGACGTGCTCCTTCCAGATGAGCCTGGCGGCGATGACCGTGATGGCCAGGCCCACGGCGCTGTGGAACGGGAACACCAGGAACCCCGGCAGCTGCCGCAGGGCGGCCACGACGGCCAGGTTGGCCAGGGCGTTCACCATGCCCAGCGCGGCGCCGGGCAGCAGGTCCTTGACGGTGGTGTTCTCACGGTGCGTGTACCAGGCGGTGATGGCCACGATCGCCGCGGTTCCGAACAGGATGCCGAGGAAGAGTGCCGACTCGCCCGGGAGATCCGTCTCTCGGAAGAGCCGCACCGCCACCAGGTTGTAGCCGTTCAGCAGGAACAGCGCCACTAGGTAGGCGATGGCGCGCCGGTCCACCTGGGAGCCCTCGGGAGGGCGGCGGAAGCCCAGTAGCGGCAGCGACGACAGGGCCAGCAGGCTGCCGAGCGACTGATACAGAGTCGGCTGTTCGTGCCAGATTATGATCGAAGCCAACACCGGGATCAGGACGGCCAGCCGCGTCACCGAAGTCGAGATGG
Organism: Chloroflexota bacterium; assembly: GCA_012513595.1. Next base: position 1,861 of record JAAZBY010000072.1, on the reverse strand, counting down.
CCACGCCCCGCAGGGCCATCAGCTTGAACAGCACAAAGTAGGCCACCACGTACGAGACGCCGGCCGAGATGCCGATCCAGGCTGTCGAGGCGCTCGGCACGAGGCTGCCCTGGGCGGCCTGTAGCGCCAGATTGAACAGGGAGGCCACGGCATAGTTGATGGCGCCGACGGCCCACATGTTGCAGCGCCGGCCCTGCGCGTAGCGCACGATCATCGCAAAGCTGGCGGAGAACAACGTCGCCAGGATCAAAGATAGCATCTATCACCCATCGCTTTCACTTGGTGCTGTCGCGCCACAACGACTGCTCGCCCGCCGACTAGCCCGCCGACCCGTTGGCCCGCGACATAACGTCAGCGTGCCAGGTGACCAGCCGCTGCCGCAGGCGCTCGCGCGTTGCGACGTGTTCCGGCCGGCGCACCAGGTTGTCGAGCTCGTACGGATCGCTGGCCAGGTCGAAGAGGTGGCTGGGCGCAAAGGTCTCGCGGTCCACGGCCAGCTTCAGGCTGCCCTCGCGGATCATGAACCAGCCGGACTCGTCCTCCGAGAAGACGGCGTCGTTCTCCTCTTGCCGGCGGCCGCAGATGGCGGGCGCATAGTCGCGCCCCTCGGCGGTGGGCTCGGCAGGCAGGCCGGCCAGGCCCAGGACCGTCGGGTACAGATCTGTGCTCGAGACGAGCGCCTCGCTGACGGCGCCCCGGGCGCCACCGGGCAGGGAGGCGATCAGGGGGATGCGGGTCGACTCTTCCCAGAAGGAGGCCTTGTTGCGCAGGCCGTGGGAGCCCTGCATGTCACCATGGTCCGAGGTAAAGAGCACGGCGGTGCGGTCGGCCAGGCCCAGCTCCTCGAGGCGCCGGAGCAGCCGCCCGATGCCATGGTCCAGCTGGGTGACCATGGCGTAGTAGAGGCGGATGTACTCGTCCAGGTCGCCGGCGTAGCGCAGGGCGTCCGGGTCCTCGTCACGCGGCGGGGAGGGGGGGCTGTAGGTAGGCGTGTAGGGGTCCACGTCCGAGGCGTTGGGGCGCCGCGTGATCGGCATCCCCGCGTAGCGCCCATAGAACTCGGGCGCCGGCTGCACCGGGTAGTGTGGGTTCTGATACGACACGAACAGGGCAAAGGGGCCGTCGGCCATCCCCTCGAGCCGCTCGATGGCCAGGTCGGTGGTTACATCGGTGCGGTGCCGGTCAAAGCGGTGCTCTCGGTTGTCTTCGTCGTAAAAGCAGACGTCCCTGTAGAAGCCGTTGTAGCACTGGTAGCCGATGAACTCTTGGAAGCCGCCGCGCAGCTCGGCCGGGATCGGCTCGTTGCCCTTGCCGCCCAGGTGCCACTTGCCCACGTAGCCGGTGCGGTAGCCGCCGTCGTTCAGGGCGTCGGCCAGGGTCCGCTCGCCGGCTGGGATGCGCGCGGCGTTCCCCAGCGTGTCGTTCTGGCAGCAGTAGCGCCCGGTGAAGAGGTTGGCGCGCATCGGCGTGCAGAGCGGCGCCGAGGAGTAGGTATTGCGGAAGACGACGCCACGCGCCGCCAGGCGGTCCAGGTTCGGCGTGTGCACCTGAGGGTTGCCCATGCAGCCGACGGCAAAGGCGTGCAGCTGGTCGGCAAAGATGAACAGGATATTGGTCGCCGCCGGGCGCGACGAGCACTCGGACATATCATCCTCCGGATCGTTCAGCAACTGGAAACGGGCTGCCCCCGCCGTCTGGCGGGGGCTTTCTGCATCATGCCAGGTCGATGACGTGCGACGCGTCGCCGTATGTGATGGTATAGCGCTTGGTGCCAAAGGGAGCCTGGCAGTACGGATTATCGAAACGCGGATAGTCACCAAGGCGGATGATCTGCCCGTCCACGCGCAGGTCGCCCTCCCAG
>JAAZBY010000071.1 GCA_012513595.1 Chloroflexota bacterium | reverse complement strand
GATATCCCACAGGGCATGGTCGATGCCGCTGAGGGCCGAAAGGAGCACCGACCCCCCGGGAAAGCGCGAGCTGAGGTAGACGCGCTGCCAGATCCCCTCGATATCCAGCGGGTCCAGCCCCACCAACCAGTCCTCGAAATACTCGACCACCTTGGCCGTGGCCACGTCGGGCCCCACGCTGTAGGCCTCGCCCACCCCGTGGATCCCCTCATCGGTAGACACCTTCACGAAGCACAGGTTGCGCCGGTTGACGTCGACCAGGAAGGTCTCGATGCCGGTGATCTTCATCTCTCTCGCCACTCCCTTTCCGTAGGTGCGCGTGTGGCGTGGATATGCGGCCACACCGCGCATCATAGCCCCCCGGGAGCCGACCCGCAACCCTGTGGCAAGAGTGGACAGCGGGCCCAACCGCCAAGGGCGGCCGGCGCAGCAAGTGCGCTCTGTTCCGGCGCGACGCTTGGCGCCGGCTCGCCGCCGAGTATAATCGCGCGAGCAACCCTAGGAGGAGCCCATGCCAACCATCAAGCGAACAACTTCCGGAGACCGTACTCGCATCGACCTGCTCTTGGACGATGACACCAGCGCCAGCCACCTGTCCGTCGTCGACCTGCCCCTGCGCGTCGGCAACCTTGTGGTGCGCTGCGGCGGGATCGCCGGCGTCGGCACCGACCGAGAGCAGCGCAACAAGGGCTACGCGCGGGCGGTCTTGGAGGACTCGCTCGCCTTCATGCGCCAGGAGGGCTACCCACTCTCGGCCCTCTTTGGCATCTCTGACTTTTACCCCAAGTTCGGCTACGCGCCCGCCCTGGTCGAATGCTCCACCGAGTTGGCTACTCGCTATGCTGAGCGGGCCTCGGCGCGCTTCGACGTGCGTGAGGCGCGCCCCGAAGACGCTCCTGCTATCGCTGCCATCTACCAACAGACCCGCGCCTACCGGACCGCCTCCATCTCCCGGGATCCGGCCTCCTGGCGGGGCTTTCGCCGCGGCACCCACTGGGACGATCGCGTCGGCTGTTTCCTGGTGGTCGACGGCGAGCGCCTCCTCGGCTACGCCGCCCACGACCTGAACCCCTGGCGCTGTGCGCTGAGCGAGATGGGCGTTATCGACCCGGCCGCCTACTCCACCATCGTGGCCAAGGCGGCCCAGCTGGCCTGGGAGAAGCGCTGCGAGACGATCACGGTGCACGCTCCGGCCGATGACCCCTTTGTGCGCCACTGCCGCCGCTACGGCGCCAGGATCGAGGTCACCTATCCCTGTTGCTCCGGCGGCATGGCCCGGGTGGTCGACCAGTCGGCGCTGTTCGCCCAGCTCGAGCCGCTCCTTACTGCGCGCCTGCAGAGCGCCCTGCCGGGCTGGGAGGGAACTCTGTCCGTCGCCACCGAGCTGGGCAGCGAGCGGCTGCGCTTCGGCCACGGTGCGCGCCAGGTGGCCGTCGAGATGCCTCAGGGGGCGCTGGCCCAGCTCGCGCTGGGCTTCCGCAGCGCCGCCGAGGCGGCCACCGAGGGGGATACGCACATCGGCGAGGGCGCCCTGCCCGTGCTGGGCGCCCTGTTCCCCGCCGGGTACCCCTACATCGACTGGTCGGACCGCTTCTAACCCCCCCATCGCCAACGACACGAGGGCCGCGCGCAGATCTCTGCGCGCGGCCCTCGTTGTGTCGCTCGGCCCGAGGCGGTCGGCTAGGCGCGGATCTGCGCGCCAAACGCCTCTTCCAGGCGCTTGACGATGCGCGCACGGAACTTGGCCGTCTCCTCGCCGGTCAGCGTCTTGGTCGCCGACTGGAACGAGAGGCTGTAGGCCAGGCTCTTCTTCGCCTCACCAACCTGTGCGCCGCGGTATACGTCAAACAGCACCACCTCAGCCAGGAGCTCACCCCCCGCCTCGCGGATCAGGCGACCCACCTCGTCCGACGGCACTTCCTCCGCCACGACCAGCGCCAGGTCCTCCTTGACGGCCGGCATCGGTGAGATGGGCACAAACTGCTCGGTCGTCCGCACCTTGGCCAGGAGCCGCTCGAGCGCGATCTCGGCCAGGTAGACCGGCTGCCCGGCCATGTCGAACGCTGCGGCCACGGTCGGGTGCACCTCGCCAAAGACGCCTAGCTCCTCACCGTCAACGCTCAGGCTGGCCACGCGGCCCGGCCGGAAGGTAGGGTGCTCGGCCGGCGCGTAGGTCGCCCCGGCGATGCCGAGGTGCTCACACAGTTCCTCGATGATGCCTTTGAGGTCGTAGAAATCCAGGGCCGGGCTGTCCGCCGCCAGCCAAGAGCGCACCTCGCGCGGGCCCGTCAGCGCGATGCTGAGCATCGTCGGCTCTTGCGGCAGCGGCTCTCCCTCCACGGGCAGGTAGATGCGCGCGATCTCAAAGATCGGCACCCGCTCGACGAAGCGCAGGTTGCGGGCCACCGTCTCGAGGGTGGTGTCCATCAGCGTCTGGCGGAGGACCTCCTGCTCGCGCGTCAGGGGGTTAGCCAGCCGCACATAGGCCTCTTTGGCGGGCGGCGCGCCCCCGGGAACCAGCCTGGCCACGCTCTCCACGCTGGTGAGCGAGTAAGAGATCGTCTCCGTCAGGCCGGCGCCCACCAGGATGTCGCGGGTGCGCTCCTCGAGCTCCAGCGGACGGTTGCGCGTCTGGGGCGGCACGGCGGCATCGATCAGGGTGGAGGGCAGCCGGTCGTAGCCGACCATGCGCGCCACCTCCTCCACCAGGTCGGCCTCCAGGCGGACGTCCAACCTCCCGCTGGGCACCGTCACGCGCACGGCGGCGTCACCCTCCGCCACCACCTCGCAGCCGAACCCGAGGGCAGAGAGCATCGCGGCGATCTCCGCGGCGTCCACCTGGATGCCGAGCAGACGCGTCACCTCCGCCACGGGTAGGTCCAGGACGTGTACCTCCGGCGGCGCGGGGTAGAGGTCCTCGAACCCAGCGGCCACCGTGCCCCCGGCCAAGGTGCGCATGAGCTCTGCGGCGCGTCGCAGGGCCACCAGCGTCAGCTCGGGGTCCACCCCCCGGCCAAAGCGCTGGGCGGCCTCACTGGGGATCTTGAGCTCGCCCGTGGTGCGGCGCACGTTGATAAAGTCAAAGTTGGCCGCCTCCAGCAGGACGTCGACGGTGGCATCGGTGACCTCGCTCTCCAGCCCGCCCATGATGCCGGCGATGCCCACCGGCCCGCCGCCATCGGTGATCAGGAGCATGTCACCGTCAAAGGTGCGCGTGACGCCGTCCAGCGTGACCATCTTTTCGCCGTCGTGGGCACGCCGCACGATGATGGCCGGGATCTTTTCCCCGGCGTGGGGGCGCAGCAGGCGGTAGTCAAAGGCGTGTAGCGGCTGGCCCCACTCGAGCATCACATAGTTGGTGATGTCCACGATGTTGTTGATGGGGCGCATCCCGGCCAGGCGCAGGCGCCGCTGCATCCACTCCGGGGACGGCCCGATCCGCACGCCCTCGATCAGCGCCGCGCTGTAGCGCCGGCAGAGGTCCGGGTCACGGATCTCCAGGGCCAGGCGCCCGGCGAGGGGCGCACCTTCTGCCACCACGGCGGGCTCCTCCACCGTGAGGTGGCCGCCGGCCAGGGCGGCCGCCTCACGGGCCACCCCCACCAGGCAGGCCGCCCGCGCCACGTTCGGCGTCAGGTCCAGGTCCAGCACCTGGTCACCCCAGTAGTCGGCCAGGGGCATGCCAACCGGGGCATCCTCCGGCAGGATGATGATCCCCTCATGCTCGTTGGAGATGCCCAGCTCTTTCTCCGAGCAGACCATCCCCTCCGAGGGCACGCCACGGATCTTGCTCCGCTTCAGTTTCTGGTACTTGAGGGTGTCGGCATAGGGGTCGATCAGCGTGGCGCCCACGATGGCCAGCACCACCTTCTGCCCCGCGTCACCCACCCTCAGGTTGGGGGCGCCGGTCACCACCTCGAGCGGCTGGGCGGCGCCATACTCAACGGTCACCAGCACCAGCCGGTCGGCGTTGGGGTGTTGGCGCACGCCAAGCACCTGGCCGACAAAGATCGCCTCGCGATCCCAAGTCTCGCCGATCCTCTCGACGGTCTTGACTTCCACACCGCCGAGAGTCAGCCGGTCGGCCAGCTTCTCCACCGGCAGGTCCACTCGTACGTAGTCCTTCAGCCAGCTCAGGGGCACTAGCATGTTGCCCATTACCTCCGTTAGTTGCTCAACGACCCAACCGATAACGCGTCAGGAGCCGGCGCCCGTCAGCCGAACTGCTGCAGGAAGCGCAGGTCGTTCGCGTAAAAGAGGCGGATGTCGTTGATGCCGTACTTGAGCATGGCCATCCGCTCGGGCCCCATGCCAAAGGCAAAACCAGAGTATACGGCCGGATCGTAGCCGCCGTTCCGCAGCACCTGCGGGTGCACCATGCCGCAGCCGAGGATCTCGAGCCAGCCGGAGCCCTTGCAGAGCGTGCAGCCTTCGCCGCCGCACAGGATGCAGTCCATGTCCGCCTCGGCGCTCGGCTCGGTGAACGGGAAATAAGAGGCGCGGAAGCGCAGCCGCCGTTCGGGCCCGAACAGCTGCCGGGCAAAGCTCTCCAGCACGCCCTTCAGGTCGCCCATGGTGACCTTCTTGCCCACCACCAGGCCTTCCACCTGGTGGAACATGAACTCGGCGCGAGAGGTCACCTGCTCGTAACGGTAGCACTTGCCCGGCAGGATCACGCGAATGTCCTCCGGATAGTACTGCCGCATGGCGTGGATCTGGCCTGGCGACGTGTGCGTGCGCAAGAGCACCCCCGGCGTGGTGGTGTGAAAGGTGTCCTGCATGTCACGCGCCGGGTGGTAGGGCGCAAAGTTCAGCAGCTGAAAGTTGGTCAGGTCATCCTCGACCTCGCGGCTGCGCAGGATGGAGAAGCCCATCCGCCCAAAGATGTCATAGATCTCGCGCAGGGTCTGGGTAACGACGTGCACGTGGCCGACCGGGGCCGGCCGACCCGGCAGGCGCACGTCGATAGCCCCCGAGGCCAGCTCGCGTTCCAGGGCAGCCCGG
>JAAZBY010000070.1 GCA_012513595.1 Chloroflexota bacterium | reverse complement strand
TTTCTACCCGTCGTGCCGGGCCGATGTCGCCCGGGCCCAGGCCGGCCGCCTCTTTCGCGGCCCCCTGACCCTGGCGCACGACGGCCTGAGCCTGACGGTGTGACCGTGACGGTGTAGCCGTGACGGTATGACCGTGACGGTGTGACCGTGACGGTGCAACCGTGACGGTGTAACCGTCCCCAACGTAGCAGCCCGGTCCCTCCCGGGCGCGCCGCTCGGGAGGGGCCACGCCGCGGCATCGGCACGCCCCGGCCGCCGGCAGTACGTGCCAGAAAGGAGGCCCATCCCGACCCGCACCGTAAGCAGCGTCGCTTGATTGGAGGCCGGTCGAGCGTATCACATCCAGGAGGAACGCAATGTCGCGCAGAACGTTGACCCTCTTCCTCTGTCTGGTCCTCGTTGCCGTGCTGCTCCCTGGCTGCGTGGTGACCCCCGGCGGCAAGGTGCCCCTCACCATCGTCACCGCGGGAGACACCAACATGGAGGAGCTGCAGCGCAACAAGTTCGGCCCCGAGTTCGTCGAGGCCCACCCCGCCGTCGAGATCAACGTGGTCGGCACTGGCCCCGGTGACGCCGGCAGCCAGACGATCTACACCAAGCTCAAGGCCCAGGCCGACGCGGGCACGGCCACCTGGGACATGGACATCGCCATCGTCCACCAGAGCATCATGAACCTGATGATCGAGGACGGGCTGCTGCTCAAGTACGTGCCGCAGACGAGCATCGCCAGCCTGGTGACCACCGCAGACGCGCGGAACGCCCTGGGCACCGACTGCGACGGTTATGTCATCCCCATGTTCCACTCGCAGACGGCGCTGGCTTACAACCCCGAAGTGGTTGACCCGGTGCCCAACTCGTACGAGGAGCTGGTCGCGTGGATCCAGGCACACCCCGACCGCTTTGGGTACAACGGCGTCAAGGGGGGCATGAGCGGCGTGGCCTTTGCCGGCGGCTGGCTCTACTGGAAGACGGGCATGTACGAGCAGCTCTCCAAGGGCCCCTATGACCCGGCCATCGAGGCCACCTGGCGGGACATCTTTTCCGAGATGAAGGCCCTGCCGGCCACCATCACCACGGGCAACAACGACACCCTCGACCGCCTCAACCGCGGTGAGATCGACATGGGCCCCGTCTGGGTGGACATGTTCGTCCTCTGGCAGAACGAGGGGCGCATGGACCCCAAGATGCGCATGAAGCTGATCGAGCCGGGCATGCCCGGCCAGCCCATGTACGTCGTGATCCCGGCCAAGGCCGCCCACACGGCCGAGGCGATCCAGTACGCCGAGTTCATCTGCAGCCCCGAGCAGCAGGCCAAGGTCATCGTTGACCAGCAGGGCTGGTACCCGGGGATCGACCCCACCAAGGTCCTGCCGAACGTGTCGGAGGAGGGCAAGCAGAAGCTCTTTGGGGACATTCCCGCCGAGGTGCTGGCCGAGTACGGCCTGTCGTTCCCGATCGCACCGTACATGAAGGACTTCCAGACGGCCTACGAGGAAGCCAAATAGGTTCACTGCCCTATGGCACCGGGCTGGGCCGGGGGCACCCCCGGCCCAGCCCAACGCGATCGGAGGAACCGATGAAACAATGGCGCGCGGGCGCCTGGCTGCTCTTGGCGCTGCCGTCGCTGGCGATCGTCG
>JAAZBY010000701.1 GCA_012513595.1 Chloroflexota bacterium | reverse complement strand
GACGTGATGGCCAACCACGCGGCCGGGGGGGAGTGGCGGGCCCTGGTGGCGCGCGACGGCACGCCCATCTGGGATTATCTCGGCCACGCCTGGAAGATCAGCTACCACACGGTACGCTCGACCATCCAGGTGCTGCGCAGATTACGCGGGATCGTGGCTGCCGAGGCGCAGCCCGGCTGAGCCCGTCCTAGGCCTTGCGCACCTCGGGGCGGAACAGCGCGAGGCCGGCGAACACCGCCGCCAGGAGTGCCCCCTGCAGCGCCACCACCGCCGGCACGCCGTAGGCGTCGGCGAGGGCGCCCATCGGCACGCTGAGGAGCGGCCCGGCGCCCATGGCCATGCCGTACAGGCTCAGGACCCGGCCGCGGTAGCGCGCGTCGCAGCCCGTCTGCAGAATGGTCTGGTTGGCCACCCGTAGGATGTTGCCGCAGGCTCCCAGCACCACGAGCATCGCAAACACCAACGGGACGTTGCGCGTCATGCCGTAGAGGATCAGCACGGCGCCCATGCCGATGCCGGTGCCGAGGAGCAGACGCCCCTTGTGCTTATAGTCGCGCAGCGAGGCCATCCCCAGTGAGGCCAAGAGCGCCCCGAGGCCCGGCGCGGCCTGCAGCTTCCCCAGCCCCGCCGCGTCAAAGTGCAGCACTTCCTCCGCGAACTTGGGCATGTAGGTGCTGTAGCCGCCCGAAAACAGAAAGCGAGCCATGGCCACGACGATCATGCCGGCAAGGACCCCGTCCTGTGCCGTGTAGCGCATCCCGGCGGCCAGCGCGCGCACCGGATGCTCTCGGTAACCGCCATCCGGGTTCACGCGGGGCACCTGCAGGAGCGTCAACACCGCCAGAGCGTACACCCCCGCCTCGACATAGTAGACCGTCGCCACGTTGAGCCACTTGATCAGATAGCCCGAGAGCACCGGGAAGCCCAGCCCCGCGATCCCCAGGCAGACGGCGTTCATCGAGACGGCGTTCATCACCGTCTTTTCGTCCACCAGGTCTGATACGATCGACTGCTGGGCACCCATCATCACGGCAGAAAGGATGCCGTAAAGCAACGTGTTGAGCGCCAGGTGCCAGACCCGCACCAGCCCCGTAGTCGCCAGTACGCCGACCGCCAGGGCGCTCAGCCCCATGCCGACGCGCGTCCAGATCAGGAGTGCGCGCTTGTCCATGCGGTCGCTGATCACGCCGCCCCACGGGGAGATCAGGAGCGAGGCGATCGCGCGCCCAGCGCCGACCCAGCCGAGGGCCAGCGCAGAGCCGGTCAGGTGGTACACGAGCCAGCCCTGTGCCACACCGTCCAGGTACATAGCCCCCTCGGTGCACAGGCGATGGTACCAGAACCAGCGATAACCCCGGCTGTACAGCGCATCAAAGGTGGAGCCCCACGGGCGAGGGCGTGCAACCATCATTGGCGTCACTCTGCCTTTGCTGAGGGAAAAGGGTAGTCGGCGGTCGATTGCGACGGACTCCCACCACAGGTTGAGAGTGGTAGGGCGTTGCCCATGGCCAGGAGGGCGCGGCGCGCCCCCCTGGCCGACGCTGGCGGGCTAGGATTCGGCGGCGAACTCCAGACGGTAGGCGCCGTGTGCCGCGTCTGCCGTGAAGCTCAGGGTGATGCGGCGCAGGAGCGTCCCCCACGAGGAGCGCAGCCGCTCGTCCTCGATCGACACGTCCTCCACGGCCGCGCGCAACACCGCCGGGTCAAACCGCAGGAGCAGCGACCGCGGCGTCGTCCCGATGGCCAGCAGGCCCGGCTGGCGTTCCTCAACCGCCCAGGGCGTGTAGAGCGGAACCTGGACCGCGAGCGGGCTGCAGCCCACGGTCACCTCGTCTTCCACCGTGACCGAGGCGCCACAGCGGCGCGAGAAGGTGAACTCGCGGCGAACGGCGGCGATGCCGGCCTCCTCGGGATAGGCGCCCTCGAGATTCATGCCCAACCGAGTCACGCCGTCGTCGTCCGAGAAGGTGACGGCCGTCGCGCGACGGTCGCGCCCGGCGATCTGTTCGGTCCCGTTGATCAACGGGACGTTGTGTGCCGAGGCGCGGATACACCAGATCGTATAGCGCTCTTCGGAGAAGGTCTTGCGCGAGTAGGTCTCCACGCCAATGTCGATGATGGCCGGCTGCCCGTCGAGCATGACGATAAAGTTCCCCAGGTCGTTGTGGTTGTGGCTCTCGCCGTTGTGCCCCCCCTTGGCCGCCAGCACCAGCCCCTGCCCCAGCACCGGGGACTCGCGCGCGACCATCACCTGCAGGTCGGGGAACCAGTTTAGCACGTCGTTGGGAACGTTCTTCGGTTCGGCGTCCGCCGGGATCCAGAACATCTCGCGGAGCATGTGGTTGAGGGTGCCGCCGTTCGCCTTTTGGTTGAGGACGGGATAGACCTCTCTGCCCGGGTCATAGTCGCGGGCGGCCAGCAGCACCGCGTCCTTCATCAGCTCCGCGCCGATCCTCTCACCGTACCGGTACACGACGTCGCGACGCAGGTCCAGCCGAGCGGGCGCGTCGGCAAAGTTCGTGTACCAGGGGCCCGACAGGTGTGTATCGACGATAAAGCGCCCCATGTTGACGATGAGCGGATCGTCGTAGATCGAGATAGCGCCGTCACTGCGGGAATAGAGCTCCTCGAGGAAGAGCAGCATGGCGCCGGCCGCCACGCCCCAGTAGCCCGGCCCCTCATCGCAGCCGCCGTCGGGCCCATAGTTGCCAATGAAGCGGTCGACGGTCTCCATCATCTTGTAGGTCAGCGTGGCCAGCCGGTCGGGATCGTCAAGGAGGTACATGGCCGCCCCCTCGACGTTGGAGCAGATCCAGGGCGTCCAGTTGTTGCCACCAGAGAACCACCAAAAGTCGTTGCGCGTCTCCACCGGCACGATGACGCGGCGGATGCACTCGCGCTCCAGCCGCTTGACCAGGGCTGGCGAGATCTCGCGCAGCGCATCACCGACGAGGTACAGCGTCTCGGCCACCACCATGGCCGTCTCGGCGGCGAACAGGTCCACCATCTCGGCATCGGCGCTGGGCAGCGGATCGGGAGCGTTGCGGGCGTGGGCCGGCACGGACCAAGAAACCTCCTCGCTGATGGCCCACAGGCCATTGGCGATCTCGTCCAGGAAGCGTCCCTGGAACTCCAGGCACT
>JAAZBY010000700.1 GCA_012513595.1 Chloroflexota bacterium | reverse complement strand
GCAGCGGCTCGACGTACTCGCCCGCCACTTCGACGTCGACCGTGCCGCCGTCTTCCGGGCACCAACGCTCCTCGCCGACCTCCTTGTACACCTTCTGGGTGGGGTAACCCTGCTGGACCCAGGCCGAGATCGTATCAGCCCAGGGAGATTCCCGCAGCGCCACGCGCTCAGCCGGCTTGTTGCGCAAGAGACAGTCGACCACATCCCGCCCGTTGCCCATTGCGATGCTCCTTTGCCTGGCGCCCGTCTGCCCTCCGCGTCGCGGCGGCATTATAGCCTGCCTGCGCCCCTGGCGGTAGGGTGCCCGCCGCCGGCCCCCGGTTGACAGGCCCTTCCCCCGCCCTATCATGAGGAGTGACCGTCACTGCTGCGGAACCTGCTAGGGGGTCAGTATGCGTACCATCACCGAGCCTGCCCGCGAGATTCCCGTCGTCGCCGAGGTCGATGTGCTCGTCGCCGGGGGCGGCCCAGCCGGCTTTGCCGCGGCAGTCGCGGCCGCGCGCCTGGGCGCCAAGGTCATGCTCATAGAGCGTTACGGCTGCCTGGGCGGCCTGGCCACCGGCGGGCTGGTCCTGTATATGGACGGCCTGTCCGACGGGAGCGAGCGGGTCATCGGCGGCGTCTGCTGGGAGTCTATGGAACGGCTGCGCGCCCAGGGCGGCCTGGCCGTGCGCGGCCCGCTCAAGTACGACGTGGACTCGGAGCTGTACAAGCTCACGCTCGACGAGATGTGCGTCGAGGCCGGGGTGCGCCTGCGGCTGCACTCCTGGGTGGTCAACGCCCTGGTTGAGGAGGGCAAGGTGCGCGGCGTGGTGATGGAGAGCAAGTCAGGGCGTGAGGCCGTCCTGGCCAACACCATCATCGACGCTACCGGCGACGGCGATGTGGCCGCCCTGGCCGGCGCCGAGTACGAGATGGGGCACATGCGCGTCGGCCTGAACATGAAGGTCGGCGGGGTCGACCGGGCCCGCTACCAGACCTTTGCCGAGGAGCAGCCCGAGCGCGCCCGGGACCTGCGCGCCGCGCTGCGCGAGCAGGGCGGCTATCCCATCGGCATGGGCCCCACGCCCTACAGCGACGAGGGCGTCTTCTGGGTGAACGTGGTGGGCCTGGCCGAACGCGGCGGCCTGGGGCCGCGCGACGACGCGTCGTACGACGAGCGTTGGTACGGCCACCTGAACGCCGTGGACGCCGAAGACCTTACCTATGCCGAACTGGAACTGCGCCGGCGCCTGGGCATGTCGCTCGACTATTACCGCAAGAACGTGCCCGGCTATGAGAAGGTGCGCCTGTTGGCCTTCGCCTCACAGCTGGGCGTGCGGGAGAGCCGCCACATCCTCGGCAAGGTGGTGCTCAGCGGCGAGGACGTCCTGATGGGCCGCGCGTTCGACGATGCTATCGGCCGCGGCGGGCTCGTCTCGCAGCGGGTCGCCTACCAGATCCCCTACCGCGCCCTGGTCCCGCGGGACCTGAACGGCCTGCTGATGGCCGGGCGCTGCATCTCTACCGACCAGGCCGCCCTGGGGCACATCCGGGTCATCCCGCCGATGATGGTGACGGGGCAGGCCGCCGGCACGGCCGCCTTTATGGCCGTCGAACTGGGGCGTGAGCCGGGCGAGGTCGACCCGGCCATCCTGCGCCGGCAGCTGGCCGCCGATGGCGTGATCCTCTAGCCCGCGTCGGGCTCGCGCGGCGGGGAGGGCCGCACGCAGGTCCCTCCCCGCCGCCGTCCGAACGGTTGACAAAGCCTGCCCGTTATGCTAACGTGTGCATGACGTTCCACGCAGTTGTATTCCCCCAAGCGTTGCTCGATGTGGCGTTGCGCCCCGATATCTCAGTGTCGCGCTAGTCTGATCAGGTTGCCGCGATCGGTGAGAGCAGGGTGTCACGATGCCCATACGCCGCGTGAGGAGCGCCTCCTCTCTCCAACCTGCTGACAGAGCCGTCGGCACGGTCCGCGCCCGTTGGCGACCTCTGCTGGCCTCCGTCGGCCGTGCACGCCCGGGTCGGCCGCCCCTCCCGCACCTCGTTCCGTCCGCCTGCCTCTTCACCGAACGCCCGTCTGCCAGGCCGGTGCCGCACTTTTGGCGGGCCGGCGCAGGCACCCGCACTCGCCTCCGCCCGACGAAAGGAGGTGCCACCCGCCCCATCGCCTGACCGGACCGTGGTGCATCGCAGGGTCCCATCGGTTGTGTTGCGCAAAGGAGAGGCACGATGCCAACGCGACGCATCTCACGAAGAAGATTCCTGACCATGGCGGCAGGGCTCTCGGCGGCCGCTGTGGCGGCTTCCTGCCAGGCTCCCTCCCCGCAGGCCCCGGCGGCGCCGGCGGCCGGTGAACCGCCCGCGGCAGCCGCGCCACAGGAAGTCAAGATCGCCGTCTGGGCGCAGGCCAACGAGGTCGAGCACTGGCGCGTCGACGCCCCGGTGGACGCGGCCGCTGCCGTCAACAAGATGCTCAAGGAAAAGGGCGACAATCGCTTCATCACGGTCGAGGGCCTGCGCGACGATGCCGGCTGGGCCGACTATAAGAAAAAGTTCACCATGGCCGCCGACGCCGGCCAGGCCCCTCAGATCGTCCTCTCTGGCCACGAGGACGTGCCCACCTGGGCCAACGCAGGGTACATCGTCCCCTTTGACGAGTGCCACAAGATGTACCCCGAGTACGACAACATCATCGACTCCCTCTGGTTCGCCGGGCAGTGGAAGGGCCAGCTGTGGGCCGTCCCGCAGGACACCGAGGCCCGCCCAATGTTCTTCAGCAAGACCAACCTGAAGGCCATGGGCTGGAGCGAAGAGCAGGTCGCCGGCCTGCCCGACAAGATCCTGGCCGGCGAGTTCACCCTCGAGGATATGGTCGCCCTCTGCAAAGAGGCCGTCGCCGCCAAGATCGTCGAGCCGGGCTATGGCTACTGGCACCGCACCTCCAAGGGCGGCGACTTTATGCAGTACTATATGGCCTACGGCGGCCGCATGTATGACGAGACGCTGGACAAGCTCGTCGCCGTCCAGTCGGCCCTCGAGGAGTGGTACGCCTTCCAGCGCCGCATCGTCGACGAGGGGATCACCCCGGCCGGCTACATCGGCACCGACGGGTCGATCTTCCACGACACCGTGTCGCACGGCAAGTGCCTCTTCTGGAACGGCGGCGTCTGGCACTGGGCCGACCAGGCCACCAACTATGTGGCCGACCTCGGCGGGCAGGACTACCTCTTTGAGCACGTCGGCTATGCCCTGCAGCCGGCCGGCCGCAAGGGGTTCAAGGCGGGCACGCTGTCTCACCCGCTGGTGTACATGATCACCTCGGAGAAGGCCTCCGGCAGCAGCGGCTACTATGACCTGGCCTGCGCGCTGCTTGCGGAGACCTCCACCGCCGAGATGAACACGCGCCACGCCGTCGACAGCACCCACCTCGGCATCAACAAGAAGCAGGCCGAGTACGAGCCCTACGCCTCGAACCGCCTGCTGAGCGAGACGCTGTACATGCTGAACTACAACTATTACCAGCCCAACCACATCATGTACGGCGCCTACTTTGACATCCTGTGGGACAACATGGTCAAGGCCGAGAACGGCGAGCTCAAGCCCGATGAGGCCGCCAAGGCCGCCGTCGAGCTCCTCAAGGTCGAGCTGCCCAACGACGTCGTCATCGAGTGACGCCTTCCGCGGGGCGCGGGCGGGCCCGCCCGCGCCCCCATCACCGAGCGGCACGCAGGGGGCGGCACCTCGCCGCTCCTGGAGCCTACTGAGAGGATCCTATGACCGCTACGACATCTCCGGCGTCTGCGCCCAGCAGGGAGCGCGCCGGCCTGCGCGATACGCTCCGGCGCATGGCCACGCCGCTCCTGTTCATGGCCCCCGCCCTGCTCCTGACGGGCATCTTCTTTTTCGCCCCGGTCGTCATCCTGGCCCGCATCTCGATGACGGACATGTCCACCGCGACCGGGCTGACCAACTACCAGTTCATCGGCCTGCAGAACTACCTCACCATCCTGCGGCACCCCAACACGCCCGGCAACCTGTGGGCCACCGTCCGCTATGTGCTCTTTACCCTATCACTCTTTAACGTCGGCATGGCGCTGGTCATCGCGTTGCTCTCGACCCACGTTTCGCGACGTACCGGCTTTGCCTTCCGCGCCCTCTGGCTGCTGCCGCGGCTCACGCCGTCGGTCGTCTATATCATGATGTGGAAGTTCATCGGCGCCGATGCCCCCTACGGCATCGTCAACCGCTACATCCTCGGCCCGCTGGG
>JAAZBY010000699.1 GCA_012513595.1 Chloroflexota bacterium | reverse complement strand
TTGTCTTTCAGCACGCCGCCGCCGATGTCAAAGATGATCTCGCCCATGGTGATGCCCATGGGTACCTCGACGAGGCCGGTATTGCGCACCTTGCCCGTCAGGGCAAAGATGGCCGTGCCGGGGCTGCGCTGCGGGCCGATGCCGGCGAACCACTCGGGCCCCTTGGCGATAATCTGCGGGACGTTGGCGTAGCTCTTGACGTTGTTGTTGTTGGTGGGCTTGCCCCACAGCCCCGAGACGGCCGGGAACGGCGGCCGCGGGCGCGGTTCGCCGCGCTTGCCCTCGATAGAGGCGATCAGAGCGGTCTCTTCACCGCACACAAAGGCGCCGGCGCCCTCTTTGACGTGCATGTGCAGGGAGAAATCGCTGCCAAAGATGTTGTCGCCCAGTAGGCCGAGCTCGGTGGCCTGGGCAATGGCCAGGTGCAACCGATGGATGGCCAGGGGGTACTCGGCGCGGCAGTAGACATAGCCCTCCCGCGCTCCGATGGCATAGGCGGCGATGGCCATGCCCTCCAGGACGGCGTGCGGGTCCCCCTCGAGGATGGAGCGATCCATGAACGCGCCGGGGTCGCCCTCGTCGGCGTTGCAGACCACGTACTTGATCGTGCCGGGGGCCTTTTGCGTGAACTCCCACTTGAGCCCGGTGAGGAAGCCGGCCCCGCCACGCCCCCGCAGCCCCGAGCGCTTGACCTCGTCGATCACCTCGGAGGGCGTCATCGAGGTGACTACCCGGGCCAAGGCCTCATAGCCACCGCGGGCGATATACTCGTTGATGCTCTCGGGGTTGATCATCCCGCAGTTGCGCAGCGTAATGCGCAGCTGCTTTCCGTAGAAGGGGATATCCCGGTAGAACGGCACCGCCTGGTGGGTGGCGGGCTCCTTGTAGGTCAGCCGCTCGACGACGCGCCCCTTGACGAGAGTCTCCTCGACGATCTCGGCGACGTCCTGCGCCTGCACCTGGCAGTAAAAGATGCCCTCGGGATATACGATCATGACGGGGCCCATCGCGCAGAACCCGCGACAGCCCGTCTCGACCACGCGCACCTCGTTCTGGAGACCCCGGGCCACCACCTCGGCCTTAAACCCATCCAATACCGACTGCGAGCCCGACGCGGCACAGCTCGTGCCAGAGCATACCAGGACATTGGCCCGGTACTGAGGATCCGCCATGACACATCCTCCTGGAAGTGACTTTGACGCTTCGCGCAATAGGTGCTGGGGTGCTGCGCCGCGCTACGGGGCCAGACGGCCTACCACCCACTCCTCGACGACGGTGCCCTTCTGCAGATGCTCCTCGACAAGGCGGGCCACGCGGTCCGCCGAGATATTGCCATAGGTAACCCGGGGGTGCCCGGCCTGCTCGATATCGACCAGCGGCTCACGGTGGCACATGCCAATGCAGCCCACCGTGCGCACGTTGGCGTTGATGTCGCGCTCGGCGAGCTCCCGGAGGATGGCCTGCATCGTCTCTCGGGCACCCGCCGCAATCCCGCAGGTGCCCATGCCGACCGTGATGGTCGTGCCGGTGTCTGTGCGGGTGTGGATCTCGCGCTCCACCTGTTCGCGCAGCCTGCGCAGATCGTCCAGCGACGTGAGTTTGGGCATCTCTGTTCTCCTCTGCCTAGCCAACTAGACCCGCAAACCCCTCATCGAGAAAGGCCTCTATCCAGGCCCGCACCCTGGGATGCGCCAGGGGGACGTTCCCTAGCGCCGCACGAAGATCCCGGGTGTCAAAAGAGAACTGCCTCCTATCGACACGGTGCGTGTAGCGAACGTCACAGCTGCGGTTGGACAGCAATATCCCCATCAGCGTCGCCTTGAGGTCGCCGAGCGGTGCGCGGTCGATGTGATCCAGCGCAAACTCGGCACGCACCTGGGTCCCCTCGCCCTGGCGAGACGTGACCCATAGGTCCCCGTTGCACTGCTGGGCCGCCGCCCGCAAGAGCGGGATGCCCATGCCCACCGAACGCGTCGTCCGGGTGGTGTAGAACGGGTCTGTGGCCCGAGCGACCACCTCGGTATCCATCCCCTTGCCGTTGTCACTCACGGCCATGGACAGCAGGTTGCGCCCGTGGTCCTCGACTATCTCGATCTCCACCAGGCTGGCGCCCGCCTCCAGCGAGTTCTCGACCAGGTCCAGCAGATGCAGCGAGAGTTCGCGCACTATTGCAGTTCGCGTACCATCGCGACGGCCTTTTCCGGGATCAGGCGGCCGATCACATGGTCGTTAATGACGGCCACGGGAGACAGGCCGCACGACCCGAGGCAGTACACCACTTCCAGCGACACGCGATAGTCGGGGGTCGTCTCACCGGCCTGCACGCCCAGGTCCTTCTCCAGGGCGGTGATGATCTTGGCGGCGCCGCGCACGTGGCAGGCGGTGCCGTCACACACGCGTACGGTGTTGCGGCCGCGCTTCTCCAGGTAGAACTGGGCATAGAAGGTTGCCACGCCGTAGATCTGGCTGAGAGGTACCCGGAGCCTGCGGGAGATGTGCCGCAGTACCTCACTCGGCAGATAGCCATAGATCCCCTGTGCCTCCTGCAGCACGGCGATCAAGGCGCCCTCCTCCGAGGTGTGATGGTCCAACACCTCGTCGAGGGCGGCCATGTCCAAGGTCTCCTCAGCCACTGCCTGTAGCTCTTCGACCACGTCGACTCCTCCCTAGTGTGCATTCTCGCCGCATCGCTGATAGAGCATCGTGCTTCTAGCGGGCCGCATCCCGCCCCTCTGCCAAGGACACCCGTCGCCCGCCCAGGCCCTGTAAGGCCAGGCGCAGCTCGCTGAGCGAGGGCCTCGCTACCTGCAGGGTCATGCGCACGCGCAGGTCTGACAGACAATGTGCATCGCTGGACGCGGTGAGCGCCATGCCCGCCAACGGCGCGGAGCGGCCCGCCCCCGCCCACCACCTGGCCGGGTGTGCGATCTCTACCGCTGCCAGGGCCAGCCCTTCCGGCACAAAGCCCAGGTTGGCCAGCAGGCTGTACGCCGGCCGGTCGACGTGGGCGGCGATGGTCAACCCTCCCAGGAGGGCGACGCCCCGCACGACCTCGTCTACGCTCAGTGAGGTCGAGGTTGCCAGGAGCCGCTCGTTCGTCCACACATAGTCGCCGCGATGGTCGACGATCAGCTGGGCGCCAAAGACCTCCGGGCGGTTGGGCAGCCTCGGCAAGGCCGCGTAGATGCGGGCCTGCCAGTCCAGCGCCTGGTCCAAACTTTCAAACAGACAGAGGAGATGAACCTCCTCACGCGTCTGCACTTCCAGGCCCGGCCACACCGTTAGCGGCAGGCCCCGCGCTGCGCGCATCACCGCCCCGGCGTTGCAGGCCGTGTTATGGTCGGTGATCGCGATCAGGCCCAGGCCAACCTCGACGGCCCGCTCGACGATGAGCGGCGGCAGCATCTCCGTCTCGGCGCAGCCCGATGCTACCGTATGTACGTGCAGGTCGGCCGCGATCTGGCGCAGCGTGACGCCTTCCGCCGAGGCATCTGCGCCTACCACCATCTACCGTGAGCCGCAGATGCCGAGGGCGGCCAGCCGCGTCACCACGGTGTAGGTGCTCTGCTCGGTCAGGAGTGTCGGGATCCCCTTCTCGTCGGCGCGTGCCAGGGCCGCCTCATCCATCTGGGCGCCCTCGGTGATGATCACACAGGCCAGGTCCAGCAGAGCGGCTACGGCGACCACGTTCATGTGGGCCTGTAGCGTCACCCAGGCGTTGCCGGCCTGGGCGCCGGCCATCACGCAGCTGAGCAGGTCCGACGCATAGCCCCCGGTGATGACATTATCCAATCGGCCGGACGCTGCGGCAACCTGCAACCCCAACCTGTCTGCGACGGTGCGGACGGTCATCTCTGGCATGGCGCTCCATCCTATTGCAGGTTGAAGGTCATCTCCAAGCGTGTGCCCACGCCCACCTCAGAGACGAGCTTCATCTCGTCCGAACAGGCCTTGATGTTGCTCAGCCCGATGCCGGCCCCAAAACCCATCTCGCGGATCCAGTCCGGCGCCGTGGAAAAGCCGGCGGTGAGGGCCGCCTCGACGTCGGGGATGCCGGGGCCGGAATCGATCGCGGTGATGCGCACGCGATCCGGCCGCACTTCGGCGATCAACTCCCCGCCGACCGAGTGGATGATCAGATTCGTCTCGGCCTCGTAGGCCGCCACGGCTACCCGACGGATGATGCGCGGATGGGCGCCCAGCCGGTCCAGGGCCCGCTTGATCTTGCTGGAAGCCTCACCGCCGTGCACAAAGTCGTGCTGGGCGACCTTGTAGCGCAGAATCAGGCCGGTCTCGTCCGATTCGATGTCCTGAAAGATGTGGCTGGCACGGTACCGCTGAATCTCTTCCGCATGCCAGCGGACTTCCATCTGCCGCAACAGGCCGCGCACGATGTCTCCCTTGGTGAGCAGGCCGACCAGGTCGCCATCGGCATTCATCACCGGGAAGCGTCCGTAGCCGAACTTGGCGAACAGATTCACCGCGCTGACCACCGAGTCATCGGCGCGTACCGTCTGCACCGCTGTTGTCATGTGGTCGCGGACACAGCTGGAGAGATCGCCCTTCTCGAGGGCCTGAATCAGGTTCTCGATGCTGATCATGCCGACCAGGTGCCCTTCGTACAACACAGGCACGCCCGAGATGCGCTTGACGCGCAGCAGCTCTTTCAGGTCACGAATGGGCAGGTCCGGAGCGCAGGTGATGACGTCTTTGGTCATCACCTGCTCGATCTTGAGCTCGTAAATAAGCTCCTGAGCCCTGGTAATGTCAGCGGACGCAATCTCGTCCAACGTTCGGCCTCAAGCCGTCGGAGGCCGCTCTGACGGTGCTGCGAGGATGCGCCCTACTTGAGGGGGCCGCGGTCAAAGGCAGCGCGCCACGAGTCGGACCCCAGGTCAAAAACGCCACAACTGGGCAGACCAGCCTGATAGAGCCGCCCGCACGCTTCGTAGAGCGTGAGACGGGTCGCCAACAGTGGTATTTCCTTTTCTTTCGCCAGGGAGACCGTA
Organism: Chloroflexota bacterium; assembly: GCA_012513595.1. The sequence continues at coordinate 266 of JAAZBY010000699.1, read as the reverse complement.
TCAGCGGGAGGAACTTTGCCGCGCACAAAAACGATGGCACAGACACCAGCCATCTCGGCGGTGCGTACCACCTGAGGATTGATTAGCCCGGTCAACAGCAAAGTCCCCGAGTGGGTGAAGGCCAGGACGTCGCTCATGAGATCCGCGCCACAGGCCATCTGGATATCACACGCGAGGTCCACGCCTTGGGTGACCAGTCTGCCGTCGACTATCGACAAGACATCGTCAAGCGTCATCGAATGCTCGCTAACAGGCTAAGGGGAGTA
>JAAZBY010000698.1 GCA_012513595.1 Chloroflexota bacterium | reverse complement strand
TCACCGGGCAGCCGATGCCCGGCGGGCCGTCGACGATGATCAGGTCCACGCCGTCCGCAGCGGCGCGCGCGAGGGCCTCCTGGCGGAGGCGTGTCACCAGGAGACCCGAGTTCTCTTGCCCCGCAAAGAGGTGCGCGTGCAGCAGGGGGCCAAACCGCGTCTCAGAAGCGTACCATTGCCCGCAGTGCCGTGGGCGCATGGTGATCGCCTCGGCAGGGCAGACGTAGAAGCACGCGGCGCAGCCCTCGCAGTTGCCTTCGTCGACACGGTACGCGGGTGGCCGCCTTTGGCGGGGCTCCGCCGTGACGGCCTCGAAGCGGCAGGCCGCCAGGCATTTGCCGCAGCCCGTGCAGGCCTCGGCATGCAGGACGGCAACCTCGCCCGATACGAACTCGTGCGTTTCGGTGCGTCGCGGCGCCAGAAGCAGCCCCAGGTTGGCCGCATCAACGTCGGCGTCGGCAAGGATGATGGAATGGCTGCGCGAGGCGAGGTGCGCGAGGGCGGCGGCCACCGTGGTCTTGCCGGTGCCGCCTTTGCCACTGAGGATGACCATCTGCTTCACAGCGCCGTTCGCTCCTTCCCCTGCGTGCCCGCGGCCTGGGCGGTGGCGCGGGCCTGATCTTTGACCATCGCTGCCAGGGTGGCGCCCAGCGCCCGCAGGCGGGGGCCATACTCGGGCAGCGCGTCAACGAGCGGTTGCCCGTCGGAGTAGGCCACCCCGATGCGCCGCTCGAGCGGTATGCGCAGCACGACCGGCAGCCCCTGCTCGTCGCAGTAGCGATCGACGCTGGCATCGCCGACGCCGTCGCGGTTGACTACCACGGCAACCGGCAACCCCAGCTCGTTGCGCGCCACGTCGACAGCGATGCGCAGATCGTGCAAGCCAAAGGGGGTCGGCTCCGTCACCAAAAGGGCGATATCCGCCGACCTGAGGCTGGCCACCATAGGGCAGGAGGTGCCCGGGGGAGCGTCCAGGATGGCCACATAGGGTTGTGTTGCCCCTGCCAGTTCGCGCCGCACGGAGCGAATGACCGGTACAGCCAAGGCCTCGCCCACGTTCATGATCCCCTGGACAAAGCGGATGCCGCGAGCCTCACCGCTTTCGACAACACCCAGCGGGCGGGCGACCTCACGGATGGCGCCCGTGGGGCAGTTGGCGGTGCAGGAGCCGCACCCGTGGCACATCTGGGGGAACACCAGGACCTTCTTGCCGATGACGGCGATCGAGTGAAAGCGGCACACCTCGGCGCAGCGGCCGCAGTAAGTGCAGGCGTCGGCGTTCACCTCGGGGATCATCTGGTGCACGGTGGTGCGGCGGTGGATGGCAGGCGCCAAGAACAACCCGGCGTTGGGCTCCTCCACGTCACAGTCGAGGAGCCAGACCTCCGGGCTGGCGGAAGCGTTCGTGCCGTCGGAAGTGGTGTACTCTTGGGCCATGCTCAGGGCCAGGCTGACGGCGACGGTGGTCTTGCCGGTGCCGCCCTTGCCGCTGGCCACAGCGATGATCATGCGGTTGCCTCCTCTGGCTACGACGGTGGTTCGAGCGCGACGCGGCGCCTCAGCGCTCCGATAGGCCGCCCAAGTGCTTCTCCGCGTCCTCGAGCTGGTCGCGAAGCAGCGTGACTTCTTCACGGAGGCGTTCCAGGTCGTCCTTCTCGTACTCGCCTGGGGGCGGGGCTTCGTGGTGCGAGGCGCTCTCGCTGCAGGCGGCGGCGTCCGTGAGAGTGCCGGCCAGGTACGCCTCCAAGGCGTGACGTACTGTACCCGCAGCGCCGGTGACCGGCTCGATCCCATACTGCTGGAAGAAGGTGATGGCGCGCCCACCCATCCCCCCGGTGAGCATGACGTTCGCCCGCAAGGAGTGCACAAAGGCGGGCACCTGGCCGGGCTGGTGGTTGGCGTAGAACGGGTTGGCCACCATTTCGACGTTCTGTACCTCCAGGCCCTCGACGTCCACAAGGGCAAAGAACGGGCAGCGGCCAAAGTGCGCGCTGCAGACACTGGACAGGCCGTTCGCGTCATCCGCAGAGATGGCGATGCGCATGATTCACTCCCCCTTTGAAAACGCGTCGATGCGTTCCAGTAGATCGGCCAGCTGCCGTCGCAGGGCGGCAGCCTGCTCACAGAGTTGAGCCAGTTCCTCGGCCCGCGCGGCGGACGGCTGCGGCTGGTTGGCGGCCGGCCGTGCCGCGATGCCCGCGTGCTCTGCAACGGTGTGGGCGGTGGTGGGCGTCAGGTGCCCATCGCGCAGGGCGAGGACGGCGTCTCGCACAGTGCCCTGCGCCGAGTACAGCGGTATCCCGGCAGCATTCAGAACCTGAACCGCGTTGGGCCCTACGTTCCCGCTGATGACGGCGTCAGCGCCGCGCTGGACGATCGTTTCTGCTGCCTGGACGCCTGCGCCCCCGGGGGCGTTGGCTGCGGCGTTGGCGACAGGTTCGGCGTGCATCGTCTCGGTATCGACGAACACAAAGTAAGGGCAGCGACCGAGAACACTGCTGACCCCGGCGTCGAGGCCCTCTCCCTCGGCACTGACGGCAACTCGCATCTCTTTTCCTCCTCCCGGTGGTGATTGGACCGGTCACGGGGGTGCCTGCGCAGCGGGCCGTGGGCAGGCGGGCAGCCCCCCGGCGTCACTTGTCGCTCGTCGCTACTCGTTGCTCCTCGTAGGCGGCGATAAAGCCGTGCAGGACACGGTCCGTCTCACGGAGTTCGGCGACCCATTCGACCAGTAGGGCGGACCCGTCGGACGTCAAACGGTACACGCGCCGCGCCGGTCCAGAGCTCACCTCGGTATCCCACTGGGACTCTACCAGGCTTGTCTCTTCCATCTCTCGGAGGAGGCGGTAGACCAGGCTGGGGTCAACCCCCGGGAGCCCCAGTTCCGCCAGGCCCTGGGCGAGGTCGTACCCGTGGCTGGGCCCCCGGTCGAGGAGCAGCAGCAAACACGGCTCCATGAAGCGGCGCAGTCCCCGCCCGCCGCGCCGTCCGCGGCGGCAGCAGCCCCCTCGTGGTGGCATGATCCAGTCCTTCCCGTCTATGGACAATACGTCTATAGCGACGTTCGGATGATAGCACGCTGGGGACGGGATGTCAACACGCACGAGCGCCAACTGGGCAGAAGGCCTCCCGCTGGTAGCGAGCGGTTCCGTGGCCGATGGCCCCAGGCGCGCCCCGTGCTACAATAGTGTCGGGCTGTTCCGAGGCGCCCGGCGGTCCGCATCGGGCGCGCGGTAACCTCTTTGCCCTCCGGTTCGTCGTACCTGGTGGGGAGGGTGGCCGTGGGTAGCGTATCATGACGCCTGGGCTGGAGAACGGGGCCATCGACGCACTGTTCGAGCGCCTGTTCGACGAGTACCGGCAACCGCTCCTGAACTACCTGTACCGCCTGCTCGGCGAGGCGGAGCGGGCCGAGGAGGTCTGCCAGGACGTCTTTGTGCGGGCTTACCGCGCGCTGCCGCGCCTACCGCAGGGCGCGAACCATCGCGCCTGGCTGTACCGCATCGCCACGAACGCGGCGACCGACTGTTACCGGCGGAGGCGCCTCCTGCAGTGGCTGCCGCTGCGGGATGAGGAGGCCGACGGCATGGCCTCCCAGGCCCAACAGGGGCCCGAGGCGGAGGTCTCGGAGCGCTCCGCCGTGGGCCGGGCGCTGGTTAGGTTGCCCCTGGCATACCGCCAGGTGTTGCTGCTCTTTGTGCTGCAAGGGTTCTCGGTCCGCGAGATTGCCGAGATGCTGGGCATCTCGGACGGGGCGGTAAAGACGCGCCTGTTCCGGGCGCGTGAGAGGTTCCGGACGGAGTACGGGAAGGAGAGCGGCGATGCGCTGTAGTGCTGCTCGCCAGATGCTGGCCCATCGCCAGGTCCTCTCTGCTGACGATAGCCGCCGCCTGGAGGACCATCTGGCCTGTTGCCCGGCGTGCACGGCGGCAAGCGGCGAGTACGCGCGCCAGGACGAGGCCCTGCGCGCCCTGCCCGTGTTGGCGGTTCCCCCTCGGCTCAGCGAGGCGGTGCTGCAGAGGACCACGCGGCGGCCGGCGCCCGCCCGGGCGGTGGCGCGCCGCTGGGTTCCGGTGACCGCGTTGGCGCTGGCGCTGTTCCTGGCCCTCTC
>JAAZBY010000697.1 GCA_012513595.1 Chloroflexota bacterium | reverse complement strand
TTCCGGATTGCCTCGTGCGGAGGGCGGCACCCCCTGCCCACATCTCCTATAATCCTGTAAATCCTGTGAATCCTGTCCTTCTTCTCTTCTCTTCTCTTCTCTTCCCAATCACAGCGGCGCGAGGGCGGGCACTACCACGTTGCCCAGCGCCCAGAGCGCCAGGGCCCAGAACCCGGCATAGACGCCCAGCACCGCCGCGGCCGTCAGCCTCCGGCCGCTGACCCGCTCGGCCAGGTGCAGGCCGGCCAGCCCCAGCCCCGCCGCCGCCACCAGCGCCAGCGGGTAGCGCGGCAGGCTCCCCCGCCACAGGCCCAGCCCCATCAGCGCCAGGAGCAGCGCCCCCAGCACCGGCAGGGTCCGGCGAAGCGGCGCAGCCAGCGCCTCACGCAGGCCGAGCGTCCCCACCGCCCCCAGCGCCAGGATGGCCGGGAACAGGTAGCGCCCCTGATGCTGGACGTAGCGCAGGTTCCACCACAGGTACCCCAGCGTCGTGACGCCGATCCACACGGCCAGCACCGCAGCCGCCCCCCGCGGCCAGGGCGCCGTCCCCTCCCCGCGCCGGGCCCGCACGATGCCCAGCAAGAGCCCCAGCCCGGCCAGGCCCGTCAGCATCCCCAGCGCCTGGTAGAGGCGCCCGTCGAGGGGCACGCCCATCCAGCCGAACTGCCCCCAGAAAGAGCGAAAGGTCGTGCGCAGGAACGATACGGCCAGCCCGCCGTACCCCTCGGCTGCCACCAGGGCCGCCGTGGTGGGCTGCCCGCGGACGACCAGGTCGTGCCGGCCCATGGCCAAGGGGTCGCCGAGGCCGTAGATGGCCGCGTTGCGCGCCAGCCACGGCAGGGCCACCACGAGGGCCGTGCCGACGGCGATGCCCCCATAGCGGAGGAGCCGCCCGGCCCGCGCGCGCCAGGTGGCCCGCGTCGCGCCGTCACGCAGCGCATCCTGCGCCGCATCTTGCGCCATCACCCACCCCGCCACGGCCCAGCCGACGTAGGACTGCATCTTGGTGAGGAAGGCCAGCCCCAACAGCAGGCCCAGCCCCACGGCGCGGCGGGGCGCCCAGCCGTCGCGCGCCACCCCGCCGCGGGGCGCGATGGCCAGCGCCCGCCAGACGCACAGCGCCACCAGCGCCTCCGCCAGGACGTCGTTATTGACGGCCGCGGTCATGGCCACGTGCTGCGGGAGGGCCCCGGCCAGGGCCAGCGCCCCGAGCGGGATCAACGGGTCCGCGGGGAAGAGCAAACGCAGGGCGCGGTACCCGGCCAGCAGCCCCAGCGCCCCCAGGAGGACGGAGAAGAGGCGCAGGGCCAGCAGGGTCGGCGCGCCGGCCCAGGCGGCCAGGCGGTAGACGCCGGCGGCCAGCAGGTAATAGAGGGGCGGCTGGTGCGCCTCATAGCGGAGCGGGGCGATGGACATGTCCGCCGGGAAGCGGCGCGCCTTGATCTCCTCGAGGTAGGCGGCGGGATAGTCGCCCGGCGCCAGGACGGGCAGGCGGCCCTCCTCGGCGACGTAGCGGACATAGTTGTAGTGGGCCGGCTCGTCGGGCGCCTGCCAGGCGGGGGTGCGCAGGGCATACAGCGCGCCCAGCCCGGCGTAGGCCAGGACGATGGCAAGCAGGAGCAGGCGGGCGGTGCGGTTGGTCACGGCTCCCCGGGGGTGGTGTGGGTGGCTGACGGCTCTGGCGGGCAGGATAGCAGAAGGCGGCGGGGAAGCCAAGCGGCGGGCCCGCGGGCCCAGGGCGGCGCTCGGTGCATACCGGT
>JAAZBY010000069.1 GCA_012513595.1 Chloroflexota bacterium | reverse complement strand
AGTATTGTACGCCGAGGACGGCGCGTTTTCCAGTAGTCACGATCGATGTGCGGGCGAGCGGCGCCGGCTGCGCGGCCACGGGTGATTAGACAGGACGACATCGTCCAGTATAATACAGCATTGGTCGCCTCCCCGCGCCGTAGTACCGAGCGGCAAAGCTGGGGCCAGCGCCCAGGCAGCCGCACGCGAGTGGCTGCTCCTCCCCGTGCCGTGGCTGTGGCAAGCATGTGCCTGTCTGGAGGTCCCCCATGGTATCTGGCGCGTCTTCATCAACTAACGTGATCATCCGCCCGCTGGACCTGGAGCGCGACGCCGAAGGCCTGGCCCGCATGTTCAATGAGAGCGACCCCGCCTGGCCCGGCAGCTGGACCGACGGCGTGCCCATGACCGCGGAACAGATCCGCGAGTGGCACGAGTCGATGCGCATGCTGGCCATCTATGTTGCTGAGGTGGACGGCGAGATCGCCGGCTACTGCAGCTTTGAGGAGGGCGAACACGGCCTGCCCAAGGGCGAGGGGTACCTCGACCTCCTCAACGTGCACCCCAAGTTCCACGGGCGCAGCATCGGCCGCCGGCTCATCCAAGAGACGATCAAGCGCGCCGTGCAGGAGGGCTGGCAGCGCCAGACCCTCGGCACCTGGTCGGCCAACTTCAAGGCGGTGCCCGCCTACAAAAAGACGGGCCACTTTTGGACGCCCGATTCCTCCGTATGGATGCAGAACTTTATCCCGGGCGCCCTGCAGATGTCGGTGGCCAAGCCATTCTTTGACAAGCACGACTGGTACGGCGCGTACGTCCGCGAGATCAAACAGGAGCACGATGATGAGCGCTGGGAAGGGCTGAAGGTCTTTACCGAGCGCTGGGAGGCCGACGGCGAATCCCTTACCATCCGCATCGACCGGGAGGCGCGCGCCCCCGTTGCCGTCGAGACGGACCGGTTGGCGGTGGCGGCAGTCGTCGAGAGCATCGAGCCCCTGGCCGGGAGCGAGGTCAAGATCACCTGGCGGCTGGCCAACAAAGCCGCCGAGCCCTTGCCGGTCTTCCTGTACGCCGCCGGCGACAAGGGGCTGGCGATCGACTATCGGGACGCCTTCGTTCTGGAGCCCGGCCAGGCGGCCGAGCGCATCGCCACCGTCAAGGTCGATGCCGAAGCCCCCGCCAAGAAGGACGATGGCACGGCCCCCGCGGTGCGCACGACCCTGCGCCTCGGCGACGATGACCTGGAGCTCTTTTCCGGGATGCGGCCCAGGCCCCCCGTGCGGCTCAGCGTCGCGCCGGGGGAGGTAGCCGTGCGCCCCGGCCAGCCGGAGGCGATCCGCCTGGAGCTCTCCAGCGAGATGGACGCGCCGGCTGCCCTAATCGTCCACCTGACCCCGCCCAGCGGGCTCACGCTGGATTGGACCTGGCGCGAGGTAGCGTTGCCGGCCAAGGGACATTTGTCGCTGCCGTTGGTCATCACCGCGGCGGAGGAGCAGGTCTACGAGCTGCCAGTGCGCGTCGAGCGTTCTGGCGCCGCAGGGGCCAAGCCGCTGGCCGAGACCGTGCCGGTCTACAGCCTGGGGCCGGGGGCGTTGCTGGCGCGCCGAGACGGCGGCTCGCTCCGGCTGGAGAGCGACGCCCTGCGCGTGACGGTGGCGGCCAAGGGCGCCGGTGT
>JAAZBY010000696.1 GCA_012513595.1 Chloroflexota bacterium | reverse complement strand
CGGCCCGCGGCCCGGCGGCCCCCAGTTGGAGACCTGCGGCGGCTCGTGCATGCGCGCCCCGATCCCGTGCCCGCCATACTCCCGAACCACCTGCAGCCCTGCCTCTTTGGCCACCTGCTCGACGGCGTGGGAAATGTCTCCCAACCGGGCCCCGGCGCGCGCCGCCGCGATCCCGGCGCACAGCGACTTTTCCGTGACGTCCATGAGCCGGCACACCTCAGCAGGCACCTCGCCGACGGCAAACGTCCTGGCGCCGTCTCCTTGGTAGCCCTCCCAGATGGCCCCCACGTCGATACTGATGATATCGCCGTCCTTCAGCCGCCGCGGCCCCGGGATGCCGTGCACGATCTCTTCGTTCACCGAGGTGCAGATGCTGGCCGGGTACCCATAGTACCCCTTGAACGACGGCTTGCCCCCGAGCTCGGTCATCAATGCCTCGGCCGCCGCATCGAGCTCCTCCGTGCTGACCCCCGGCGCCACCAGTAGCGCGAGTGCATCCAGCACGTCCGCCACGATCCGCCCGGCGCCCCGCATCTTCCGCAGCTCGTCCGCCGTCTTGGCGCGTATGCGCTGTCTCCGCATCATGCGCTTGCCCGGTGGCGCGGGGGGCACGCCGAGCGGCAGGCCCGCCAGGCAGCCTCTTGCAGCCCCTGCTGCACCGCCTCGATATCGCGGTCCCCGTCCACCTCCCCGAGGATACCGCGCTCGCGATAGAACGTGATCAGCGGTGCCGTCTGCTCCAGATAGACCTCGATCCGCCGCTGGTGGATCTCCGGCGCGTCGTCGGCGCGCCGCTCGAGCGCGCTCCCGCACACGTCGCACACACCCGGCACCTGTGGAGGCCGGAACACCTCGTGGTAGATGCTGCCACAGCCCGTGCAGTTCATTCGCCCGCTCAGCCGTGCCACGAGCTTGGGCACCGGCATGCGGATAAAGGCAACCAAGTCCACCCGCCGCCCCATCTGCTGAAGAATACGATCCAGAGCGCGCGCCTGGGCCTGCGTGCGCGGAAAGCCGTCCAAGATGGCGCCACGCGCGCAGTCTGGCTGGGCCAGTCGCTCGGCGATCACCGCGACGGTGATATCGTCGGGGACGTAGGCCCCACGCTCCACATAGTGCCGGGCCTCTTCTCCCAGCTCTGTCTTGGCCTCCATGGCCTCACGAAATAGCTGTCCGCTCGACACTGAGGGAATCCCTAGCCACTCGGCAAGTCTACTGCCCTGCGTGCCCTTGCCGGCACCTGGTGCGCCCAGCAGTACTATGTCCACGTCCGCCGCTTGGCCTCCTGGCCCCTACCTGATCTTCTTGATGAACCCCTCATAGTGCCGCATCAGCAACTGCGCTTCCAGCTGCTTCATCGTATCCAGCACCACCCCCACCACGATCAGGAGGCCGGTGCTGGTCACTAACATCTGCGACGTGCCCACGAGAGGCCGTACGATCCACGGCAAGATTGCTACGGTACCCAGGAAAAGCGCCCCCACCACTGTGATCCGACGGAGCACCCCGAGCAGATACTCGGACGTCCTAGCGCCCGGGCGAATGCCAGGTATGAACCCCCCCTGCCGACGTAGTGTCTCGGGCAGATCCTGCTGGCGGAACATGGTGTCCGAGTAAAAGAACGTAAACACTACGACCAGCACGAAATACAGGATCCAGTACAGCGCGCTACTGGAGTCAAAGGCCCGCTGTACCCACTCGGCCAGGCCGCGCACCCAGGCGACTTCCGCCCCCACAAAGTAGCTGGCCACCACGCCGGGGAACATGATGATCGACACGGCAAAGATCAGCGGGATCATCCCCACCGAGTTGACCTGCAGCGGGATATGCGTGCTCTGGCCACCGTATACTTTGGTGCCGCGCACCCTCTTGGCGTATTGCACCGGGATGCGCCGCTGCCCCTCGTGCACGTACACGATGCCGATCACGGTGATGGCCGTGATGATCGTAAAGACGAGAATACTCCAGGGGTTGGCCACCCACAGCTGCCCGAGGCGCTGCGGGATCCCCGACACGATGTTGCCAAAGATGATCAGAGACAGGCCGTTCCCGATGCCCTGCTCATCGATCATCTCCCCCAGCCAAATGGCGAACATGGTGCCCGCCGTCAGCGTCAGCAGCGTCGCAAGCGTCGGGAGCCACGTGTCGGCCCCCAGGCCGAACCGCATGAACGACGTCCCCGACCCGACGCTGGCCTGCGAAAGGATCGAGATCTGCCCGACGCCCTGCAGCAGAGCCATGGGCAAGGTCAACAGATGCGTGTACAGGCTCATCTTCTGCCGGCCGGCCTCGCCCTCTTTGTTCAGCTCCTCAAGCGCCGGGATCACCGGCTGCAGCAGCTGCAGGACGATCTGGGCGGTGATGTACGGGTACACCCCCATGGCCATGACGGAAAAGTTCTGCATGGCCCCGCCAGAGAACATGTCGAACAGGCCCAGCAGTTGGTTGCGTGCAAACACCTGGCGCAGCGCTGCGACGTCCACCCCCGGCACAGGAATGTGCGCGGCGAGCCGGTAGATCACCAGGATCACCAGGGTGAACACGATCTTTTTGCGCAAGTCCGGCAGCCTGAACGCATTGGCTACTGCCTGCAGCATCGGACCCTCCCATCCTAGAAGGCAGCGGCACGGCACACGGCCGCTGCCTGAGGATCTGCCTAGTCGGCCTCTACCTGGCCACCCGCCGCCTCG
>JAAZBY010000695.1 GCA_012513595.1 Chloroflexota bacterium | reverse complement strand
AGAGCGCGCCGAAACCATCGCCACTGTCACAAGACCAGCCGTTTAGGAAGGGTGTGCGTTGCATCACGTGCTCCTTGTGGTTCCTTGTCTTTACGGAAAGGATATCCAGACTATGCCATTATGCCGGCCACGGAGAGGGGCGTCAAGGCGCTGGGATAGGCGGAGCGGGCTGTAAGCCCGCGGTCCGGCCACCTTTGGACCGCGGGCTTACAGCCCGCATCCGCTCCGCCCCGGCAGCCTCGTTGACGCCCGGGCGCTGCCCCGCTAGAATCCGCTTATCACAGCCAGCACGGAGCGCGTCAACATGAGCGATATCGTCGTCCTGGGCAGCCTGAACATGGATCTCATCGTACGTACCGAGCGCATCCCGCGCCCGGGCGAGACCGTGCACGGCTACGGCTTTTCGACCGTGCCCGGGGGCAAGGGCGCCAACCAGGCCGCGGCCGCGGCACGCCTGGGCGCCGCCGTCACCATGCTCGGCCGCGTGGGCCAGGACGCCTTTGGCGATGCCATGCTGGACAACATGATGATGCAGGGGGTCGAGACGGGCTATATTCTGCGCGACAGGCGCGAGCCGAGCGGCATCGCCCTGATCCAGATCCAGGAAGATGGCGACAACTCGATCGTTGTGGCACCGGGCGCCAACGGCCGCGTGAGCATCGATGACGTCGATCGCGCCACCGAGCTGATCTGGGGCGCGTCGTTCCTCGTGGTCCAGTTCGAGGTGCCGCTGCCCGTGGTGCGCCATGCCATCGGCGTCGCCGCCTCCAAGGGCGTCCCCGTGGTGCTGAATCCTGCGCCTGCGTATGCCGTCGATCCCGCGTTCCTGGAGGGCGTCTACTGCCTGGTGGTCAACGAGACCGAGGCGGAGACGCTGACCGGCCTGTCCGTGTCCGATCTGGCCGGTGCCCGCGCGGCGGGCATCGAACTGCAGGCCATGGGTGTCCCCGTGGTGATCGTCACGCTGGGCGGCGAGGGTGCCCTCCTGGTGGCCGAGGGCAAGCCGCTGCACGTACCCGCGCGCCGGGTCGAGGTGGTGGACACCACCGCCGCCGGCGATGCCTTTATCGGGGGCCTGGTGGCCTCGCTGGACCGCGGCCTGGACCTGCCCGACGCCGTGCGCTATGCCACCTGCGCCGGTTCGCTGGCCACGACGGTGCTCGGGGCGCAGACCTCACTGCCCGACAAAGCCGCCGTCGACGCCTTTTACCGGGAGGGATAGCCCTGAACGCTTCCGCCCTGCACACCGTGCCGATGGCCCGCCACACGACCTCCGGGACGGTAGGCATCATCGCCAACCCCGCCTCCGGCAAGGACATCCGCCGGCTGGTGGCAGAGGCCACCACCGTCAGCACCCAGGACAAGATCGGCATCCTGCGGCGGCTGCTGCAGGGGCTGGCGGCGGCGGGGGTGGCGCGCGTGCTGTTCATGCCCGACGAGCGCCGCATGGCCCGGCAGGCCGTCCAGACCCGATCCAAGGGGGCCTTTCCGCTGCCGGAGATCGAGTGGATCGACATGATCTGCAACGGGACGGCCGAGGACTCGGCCTATGCCGCGGCCTGCCTGCGCGACATGCCCGCCGGCTGCATCATCGTCCTGGGGGGCGACGGCACCGCGCGCTCGGTCTCCCGTAACGCCGGGGATATCCCGTTGTTGCCGCTCTCTACGGGGACCAACAATGTGCTCCCCACCTTCACCGAGGCCACCATCGCCGGCCTGGCCGCCGGCGCGGTCGCCCGCGGGCTGGTTCAATTGGAGGCGGCCGCGATCCGGCACAAGTGGCTGGAGGTCTCGCTGGATGGCCAGCCCGTGGACCGGGCGCTGGTGGACCTGGCCCTGCTGCGCGGCCGGTTTGCCGGGGCGCGGGCGGTCTGGACCGCCGACGGCCTGTTGCAGGTGGTGGTCACCCGGGCCGACCCCGCCACCATCGGACTCTCGGCGATCGCCGGCGTGCTCCAGCCCATCGCGCCGGACGAGCCCCGCGGGCTGGCTGTGATACTGGACCCCGCGGCACCGCGGCAGATATTGGCGCCCCTGGGACCGGGCCTGCTCATGCCGCTGGGCATTGCCAGCATCGAGTAGATGGCGATCGGCGACGTGCTGCACCTGCCCGTACGAGAGCCCGCCATGGTGGCGCTGGACGGCGAGCGGGAGCTGACCGTGACGCCCGGGCAGGACCTGGCGGTGCAACTCCGCGCCGACGGGCCATGGATCATCGACAGCAGCCGCGTCATGCACGAGATGGTACGGCTCAGATTATTGGACCTGTAACCAGTGGAGGGACTGCCTTATGATACAGACGAATATGGCGATCGTGGGCACGGGGCCGGGCGGCTATGTGGCGGCGTTGCGTGCCGCGCAGCTGGGCGCACAGGTGGTGTGCGTCGAGCGCGAATGGCTGGGGGGCGTGTGCCTCAATGAGGGGTGCATTCCCACCAAGGCCCTGCTGCGCAGCGCTGAGGTGCTCGAGCTTGTTCGAAACGCAGGCGAGTTTGGCGTGCATACGGGTGAGGT
>JAAZBY010000694.1 GCA_012513595.1 Chloroflexota bacterium | reverse complement strand
GGGTGTGCTGCGCCCGCTCAAGGTCGTCATCGAGAACTACCCGGAGGGGCAGGTCGAGTGGCTGGAGGCGGTCAACAACCCCGAGGACCCCGAGGCCGGCACGCGGCAGGTGCCCTTCTCTCGAGTTCTGTACATCGAGCAGGAGGACTTTATGGAGCACCCGCCGCACAAGTTCTTCCGCCTGGCGCCGGGGCGGGAGGTACGCCTGCGCTACGGGTACTTTGTTACCTGCACCGGGGTCGTCAAGAACGATGCGGGGGAAGTCGTCGAGCTACGCTGCACCTATGACCCCGCCACCCGTGGCGGAGACGCTCCCGATGGCCGCAAGGTGCGCGCCACGCTGCACTGGGTCTCGGCGGCGCACGCCCTGGACGCTGAGGTGCGCCTCTACGACCGGCTTTTCCTCAAGGAGGACCCCTTCGACGTGCCGGAGGGGCAGGAGTTCATCGCCAACCTGAACCCCCACTCGCTGGAGGTGCTCACCGGCTGCAAGGTGGAGCCCTCGCTGGAGGGCAAAGAGGCCGGCTATACCTGCCAGTTCGAGCGGCAGGGCTACTTTTGCGTCGACCCCGACACGACGGCGGACGGCCTGGTGTTCAACGAGACGGTGCCCCTGCGTGACACCTGGGCCAAGATCCAGGCCAAGGGGCAGTAGCCCGCACCGCATCCACGCGGTTAGCATTCGCGGGGGACTTGGTCCTCCGCGAGTGTCTTTTGCGCAGGACGGCGGGGCGCGCTGCGCAAGAATCGGGTGGCTGCGGGCCCGGCGGGGCCCTATACTGCCAGGAGAGCACCGTCTACGCCCGAGGGAGGACGCGCCATGCAGGCCGTGCCCGTCACGCTCGAGGACCTGGCCGAGGACTATCGCCGGGTCGAACTGGCCATCCGCTATCTCGAAGATCACTACCGCGAGCAGCCCACCCTGGCCCGCGTGGCCGCGGAGGTGGGGCTGAGCGCGTACCACTTTCAGCGGGTGTTCAGCCGCTGGGTGGGGATCAGCCCCAAGCGCTTCCTGCAACACCTCACCCTGCTGCGCGCCAAGGAACTGCTCGAGCGCCGTGCCCCGCTGCTCGAGGCTAGCTACGATAGCGGGCTGTCAGGCCCGGGCCGGCTACACGACCTCTTTGTGCACTGCGAGGCCGTTACCCCCGGTGAGTACCGAGCGCGCGGCCGCGGGCTCACCATCCGCTACGGGTTCCAGCCGACGCCCTTTGGCGAGTGCCTCCTGGCGACCAGCGCACGGGGCATCGTGGGTCTGTCGTTTCTCGACGGGCTCGGGCCAGACGAGGCGCTGGGACAGCTGCGGTCGCGCTGGCCGCAGGCGCTCCTCCTCCCGGATCCGGAGGGGACACGCCGTACCGCCGAGAGGGTCTTCCTCCCGCACGCCGCGGCGGGGGCGCCGGTGGTGCTCGCACTGAGCGGCACCAACTTTCAGATCCAGGTGTGGCAGGCGCTACTGCGTATTCCCTGCGGCTCGGTGGTGACCTACCAGGATGTGGCCGTGGCCATCGGCATGCCGGCGAGCGTCCGGGCGGTCGGCAACGCGGTGGGGGGTAACCCGATCCCGGTGCTGGTGCCCTGCCACCGGGTGATCCGCAAGAACGGGTCTCTGGGTGGCTACCGCTACGGCCTGACCCGCAAGAGGGCCCTCCTGGGGTGCGAGCTCTCTGCTGCTGACGAAGAGGGCGCGGCCCCCGCATCGTTCAGGGGCTGAGCGGCCCGGGGGCAGCAGGACACTCCCGCGTTCGACGGCGCGCGCCCTCCAGGAGGGCCTCGGAACGTTTGCCGTACGGCTCTGCTGATGATACACTGGCCACAGTGCATCGCGGCGCGGCCCCCCTCGGGCGCGCGCCGCCCTCCAACCTGGGACACAGCGGGGCCATGGCCACTCTTGCTCTGTACAACAAATGGCGCGGACAGACCTTTGCCGACATCCTCGGTCAGGAGCACATCACGACCACGCTCCAGAACCAGATCCGTGCGGGACGCATCGGCCACGCCTACCTGTTCACCGGCCTGCGCGGTACGGGCAAGACCTCGACGGCGCGCATCCTGGCCAAGGCCATCAACTGCGTCGGCGGGGTGGACGAGCCCCCCTGCAACCGCTGCCACATCTGCGTGAGCCTGACGGAGGGGCGTTCGCTGGACCTGGTGGAGATCGACGGCGCCTCCAACCGGGGCGTCGATGAGATTCGCGACCTGCGCGAACGGGTCAACTTTTCCCCGAGCGAGTGCCGCTACAAGGTCTACGTCATCGACGAAGTGCACATGCTCACGCGGGAGGCCTTTAACGCCCTGCTCAAGACGTTGGAGGAGCCCCCGGCGCACGTGGTGTTCATCATGTGCACCACCGAGCCGCACCGCCTCCCCGATACCGTGCTTTCGCGCTGCCAGCGGTTCGACTTCCGGCGCGGCGCGCTGGATACCATTCTCGCCAAACTGCGCACCATCTGTGAGCGCGAGGGCCTGGCCGTCCAGCCCGAGGCGCTGGAGTTCATCGCCCGGCGGGCTACGGGCAGCTTCCGCGACGCGGAAAGCCTCCTCGACCAGCTGAGCGCCTACGGAACGACCGAGATCACCCTGGAGCAGGTGCAGGGGCTCTTGGGCACCGCTTCGTCGGCGCTGGTGGCCGACATCGTGCGGGCGCTCCTGACCGGTGACGTCCCCAGCGGGCTGCGGGCCATCAGCCAAGCCCTTGACGGCGGGGCCGAGCCGCGCCAGTTCGTGGCGGACCTGCTCGAGTATCTGCGGGCGCTGATGCTGCTCACCGTAGGCGGCGCAGCCGAGCTGGACACCCTGGGGCCCGAGGTCGTGGAGGACCTGCGCGGGTTGACGGCGCTGCCGGGGTACTCGCTGGGGCTGGTGGTGCGGGCCATTCGCCTCTTCAACGAGGCCACCCAGGGATTGCGCTACGCCGTGCGGCCGGAGCTGCCGCTGGAGCTGGCCCTGGTGGAGGCGGCCCTCCCCGCGGAGGCCGCCGCGCTGCCGGCCCAGCCGGCGGCCGCGGCCACCGCGCCTGCGCCGGCCGCGTCGGGGGCGGCTGCGGCGCCGTCCGGGCCCGCTCCGCGGGCCGAACCGGTGGCTGCGCCGGCCGAGGCACCGCCCGCTGCGAGCCCTGTCGCCGAGCAGCCGGCGCGGGAAGCGCCCCCCACCCCCCAGGCGCACCGGTCGCGGGCGCCCCGCCGCGCTCCTGTTGTGCAGGAAGCGTCGCCGGCCCCGGCAGAGGAGCCGACGCCGGCCGAACCCGAGCGCGCAGAGCCTGCCCCCGCCGTCGACAGGCCCGCGGACGTGCCCGCGCTGACGCTGGACTGGGTACGGGGGCACTGGCAGAAGGTGCTCATCCACGTCCGCTCCAACTCGCGCCAGGTGGAGGCGCTGCTCAAGTCGGCCGAGCCGATCGAGGTGTACGGCACCACCGTGGTGCTCGGCTGCGAGGCCGAGTTCCACTCGAGCAAGCTATCGGAGGACAAGCGCCGCCTCGTGGTTGAGCAGGCGCTGAGTGCCGTGCTGGGGGTGGCCTGCACGGTAACCTGCAGCGTGGCTCGGGGGGCCGGCCTGAGCCGCAATGGGCCGGGCCAGGAGCCCCCGGGAGATATCTTTGAGGCTGGTAGCCCGCGCAAGGCGGCTGAAGAGCGCCTGCTGAACCACCCCGCGGTCGTCGAACTGACCAGACAGGGGGGCCGGGTGACCAGGGTACGCGTGAACGATGCGGACAATACGGAGGAAGACCGTGGCCAGTAAGGGAAAGAAGCGCTTCAAGGCGCCCGTGATGGGCGGTCGCGTCGACAAAATGGCGCAGATGGAACGCCTGCAGAAGCAGATGGCCGAGGCACAGCAGAGCCTGGCCGAGGCCACCGTCACGGCGGCCTCCGGCGGGGGCGCTGTGACGATCGAGATGACCGGGGCGCAGGAGGTCCGTTCGATCACCATCAAGCCCGAAGTCGTCGATCCGGATGACGTCGAGATGCTCCAGGACCTGATCCTGGCCGCCTTCAAGGAGGCCCAGGACAAGTCGCAGCAGCTGGCTGCCCAGATGCTGGGTCCTCTCGCCGGCGGGACCGACCTGGGCGGGCTGCTGTAGAGTATGTCGGCTACACCGCGACCGGTCAGCAAGCTGATCGAGGCGTTCAGCCGTCTGCCCGGCATCGGGCCCAAGACGGCCTCGCGGCTTACCTATTACCTGCTGCGCTCAGGGCAGGAGGATGCCCGCGTCCTCTCCGAGGCACTGGCGGAGCTGCACAGCGGCACCGTCTTTTGCTCTGTCTGCTGCAACATCAGCGAGTCGGACCCCTGCGCTCTGTGCAGCGATGAGGGTCGCCATCGCGAGCAGATCTGTGTAGTGGAGGAACCGCTCGACGTCCTGGCGATCGAGAACACCGGTGCCTACAAGGGCCTCTATCACGTCCTGCACGGCCATATCTCGCCGATGGAGCGCATCGGCCCCGACGAGCTGCGCATCCGCGAGCTGGTGCGGCGCCTCGAGCCCGGGGGCGTGACGGAGGTGATCGTGGCCACCAACCCCACCCTGGAGGGGGATGCCACGGCCATGTACCTCGCCGGCCTGTTGGGGCCGCTGGGGGTCAAGGTGTCGCGGCTGGCCCTGGGGCTGCCCCGCGGCGGTGACCTGGAGTATGCCGACCGCGTGACGCTGGCAGAGTCGCTGGCCGGGCGCCGGGCGCTGTAGGGCAGGGCGCAAAAGCGGGCCACATTGCCCTGCCGGAGGGAAGGCAGGGCGCGAAACGGACGGAAAGGGTTGACGGGCGACCGTTTCGCGGTATAATCGGATACGACTGCTCTGGTATACCGGGTGTTCGCAGCGTCGCCGCGCCTGGGATCGGACGGTGGGTCTTCACCGGGTCCCAGGCGGGCCGATGTTCCTGACAGCAAGGGTGGGCCCATGCACATGACGCAGCGCGTCCTGGTGGTTGGCGGTGGGGTGGCCGGGCTGACGGCCGCGGTGAGCCTCGCCCAGCGGGGCCACGCGGTGACCCTGGTAGAGCGGGAGCAACTGCTTGGCGGCCAGGCCAACACGGTCTGCTGCAAGGCCATCAACGGCGTTTGCCAGCTGTGCGGCGCCTGCCTGCTGGCGGACGCGCTGGAAGCCGCCGGGCACCAGGCCGGGCTCGATATGCGCACCGGTACGCACCTTCAGGACCTCTCCCGCGCCGACGGAGTGCTGACGGCCACGCTGCTCTCCCCGGCCGGCTCCGTGACCATCCCCTGTTCGGCCCTCGTTCTGGCTACCGGCTTTGACCACGTCGACGCGCGCACCAAGGGGCCCTACGGCTACGGCATCCTCCCCGCCGTGATCAGCGGTGAGGAACTGGAGCGCCGCCTGAAGGTCGAAGGGCAGGCCACCTACGATGGCCCCGCGCTGAAGCGGGTGGCCTTTGTGCAGTGCGTGGGGTCGCGCGACGAACACGCCGGGCGCGGTTACTGCTCACAGGTGTGCTGCCGGTACGCCTTGCGGCTGGCCCGCGTGCTCAAGTCGCGGGTGCCGCAGGTCGATATCACCGTGTTCAAGATGGACATCCAGACCTCCGGGCGGGACTTTCGCGCGACCTGGAGCGCCGTCGGCTCCGAGGGGATCCGGATTGTGGCCGGGCTGCCGGCCGTAGTGCGCCGCTCGCCCGAAGATCCGCAGCGTGCGCAGTTCCTCTATGACGACATCCTGGCAGGGCAGATGGGGCAGGACGAGTTTGACCTGGTGGTGCTCTCGACCGGTATGCAGCCGCGGGATGACGCGGAGGCGGTGGCCGGGCTTGCGGGCATCAACCGCGATCGCTTTGGGTTCTTTGCCACCCGTGAGGACGGCGTGAGCACCATCGGCGAGGGGATCTTTGCGGCCGGCGCCTGCGTCGCGCCGCGCTCCATCGCCGAGTCGGTGGCGCACGCCAAGGTGGCCGCCGCCGCCTGCCATCGCTATCTTCAGGAGAAGGGCGCATGAGCGATCGTGCCCCCGTCGAGCGGAGCGTTCTTGTTTTGGGGTCGGCTCCGGAGGCCGGCTGGGTCAGCGCAGAGCTGGCCGCGCTGGGTTACCGGGTCGAGTGGGCGGCCGAGGGCGAGGCTGCGCCTGGGGGCGCGGCAGCCGCGGGTGTGGCCTATCGCGAGGGGCGCTTGGTGCGGCTGGATGGCCAGGTGGGCGCCTTCCGCGCCTGGCTGGCCGGCAATGGCGGCGCCGCGACCAGCCTGGACGCAGCCGCGGTAGTGGTGGCTAGTGGCAACCGCCGGCTCATGCCCTGGGAACGCTACGGGCTGAGCCCCGCCACGCCAAACGTGCTGAGCGTGCCGCAGGTGCGCGCCCTGCTCGGGGCCCAACGCCCCACCGGCCCGGCCCTGGAACACCGCAACCAGGCCTTCCTGATCGCCCTCGACCTGGGCGGAGAGACCCCCAAGGAGACCGCCACCGAGGCCCTGGAACTGGCCCGCGACCTGCGCCGGGCCTGGCGTGGCGAGGTCTACGTCTTTTACCAGAACCTGAAGGTTGACACCGCCAACCTCGACGCGCTGACCCGCCAGATGCGCGAGGAGGGCGTCCTCTTTTGCCGGTACGAGAACCCCTCCCTGCAGGCCACGGACGAGGGCGTGTCGTTCACCTACGTGGAGGGAACGGTGCGCGGCGACCTCCTGATCGTTCCCGAGGACACCGCCCCCGGGGAGGATACCCAGGCCCTGGCCGCGGCGCTGCGGGTGCGCGTGGGGGAGGACGGCTACCTGCAGGAGGTCAACGTCCGGCAGCACCGCCCCGGCCATGCGGAGCGCAAGGGGATCTATTACGCCGGGCGCTGCCACCTCGACGCGGACCTGGCCATCCTGCGCGCCGACGCGGCCCGCGCGGTTTCGGACGTGGACGCGCTGCTGGGCCAGGGCTATCTGGAGCCGGAGCAGGTCCGCGCCCACGTTGACTCGGCGGTGTGCGTGCGCTGCCTCACCTGCGTGCGGACATGCCCGCACGCTGCCGTGGAGATCGCCGACTATGAGGAGGTCACCGCCGCGCGGGTGCTGGACCTGGCCTGCCGCGGTTGTGGCGCCTGCGTGGCCAACTGCCCGGTGCAGGCCATCGACCTGCTCGGCCTGGACGTGCCGGCCTGGGCCCAGAGAGTCCGAGAAGAGGTGGCTGCCTCATGAGCGACGAATCCAGGATGGTCGTGATCGGCTGTACCCACTCGGCCGGGGTGGCCCGTGACGGCTTGGCGGCGCTGGGCCAGGCCCTGCCGGGGTACGTGGAGTGGATGGACATCTCCTGCGGCGGATCGGTCGACGATCTGCTGCTCCTGAGGGCCTTTGAGGCGGGCGCCGAACGCGTGCTGGTGCTAACCTGCAACTCGGGGGCCTGCCGCTCTCTGGACGGCAGCCGCTGGGCCGAGAAGCGCTGTGCTGCCACGCAGCAGCTCCTGGGCGAGATCGGCATGGAGACGTGGCGCTTGCAGTGCCGGCCCATCGGCCCCAACATGTCGGCCGATCTCCTGGCCTGGGTGACCGACTTGACCGCGCCGGCGCCCGCCCCTGCCGCGGCCACCGAGATGGCGCCCGCGGGCCAACAGTGAGGGAACCATGATCGTAGCTGAGCGCAAGCCGATACCGGAGATCCTGAACAACGTCCGCGAACTGGAGCGGCTGCTCGTGGTGGGCTGCGACACCTGCGTGGCCGTCTGCCTGGCGGGCGGGCAGCGTGAGGTGGCCGTCCTGAGCGCGGCCCTACGCCTGGCACTGCGCGGCCGTGAGGCGCCCATCCACATTGTCGAGCGGAGCATCGAGCGGCAGTGCGAGGAGGAGTTCAACGAGCCGCTGGCCGCCGAGATCGCCGCGGCCGACGCCGTGCTCTCCATGGCCTGCGGCGTCGGCGTGCAGACGCTGGCCGAGCAGTTCCCCAACGCCCTGATCCTGCCTGCCCTGAACACCAAGTTCATGGGCCGGCCGGAGGAGATCGGCGTCTGGTCCGAGCGCTGCTATGGCTGCGGGGATTGCGTCTTGGACCGCTTTGGCGGCGTGTGCCCCATCGCCCGTTGCTCCAAGAGCCTGCTGAACGGCCCCTGCGGCGGCTCGGCTAACGGCAAGTGCGAGGTGGACCCCAAGAACATCGACTGCGCCTGGCAGCTCATCTACGACCGGATGGTGCGCCTCGGACAGGTGGACCGGCTGGCCGCCGTGGAGCCCGCCAAAGACTGGCGCCCCTCGCGGCACGGCGGGCCGCGCAAGATCGTGCGGGAGGACATGGTACTGTGAAGTGCGGCAGCAACCTGGAGCGCCTCCTCTCTTCCGGAACCTTTGCCGTCACCGCCGAGCTGGGTCCTCCCAAGGGCACCGACCTCGACGTCGTCCGCCGCAAGATGGAGCTTCTCCGCGGCGTGTGCGACGCGGTGAACGTGACCGACAACCAGACGGCCATCGTCCGCCTGAGCAGCGTGGCGACCTGCGCGCTGCTGGCGCAGGCGGGGATCGAGCCGGTCATGCAGATGACCTGCCGAGACCGCAACCGCCTGGCCATCCAGGCGGACGTATTCGGCGCTTCGGCCCTGGGCGTGCGCAACCTCCTGTGCCTGACGGGCGACCACCAGGTGTTCGGCAACCACCCGGCGGCCAAGAACGTGTACGACCTGGACTCCGTCCAGCTCATCCACGTGATCAAGCGCCTGCGCGATGAGGGCCTCACCGAGAGTGGCGAGGCCGTCGAGGGTCCCGTGCCGATGTTCATCGGCGGCGCGGCCAACCCCTTCGGCGACCCCTTTGAGATGCGCGTCATCCGCCTGGCCAAAAAGGTGGCTGCGGGCGTGGATTTCATCCAGACGCAGTGCATCTTTGACATGCCCCGCTTCAAGGCCTGGATGAAGCGCGTGGTGGACCTGGGCCTGCACGAGAAGGTGCACATCCTGGCGGGCGTCATGCCGCTAAAGTCGGCCGCGGCGGCGCGCTTTATCGACCAGAACGTGGCCGGTATCAGCGTGCCCGCCGGGATCATCAAGCGGATGAGCGGTGCCGGCCGCGGGCAGAAGGCGCGCGACGAGGGCATGCGCCTGTGCGCCGAGACCATCCAGGAAGCCCGTGAGATCGTTGGCGTGGCGGGCACGCACATCATGGCCGTCGAGTGGGAGGAGGCCATCCGGCCGATCACCGAGATGGCCGGCCTGCTGCCTCGCCCCGCTGTGAGCGACGCGCCTGCGGCGGTGAACCCCCAGTGACGAGAGAGGTCGGGATGGCGGAGATGAACGCAAGAGCGTACGACCCCAACTTCAAGTACGACGTCGCGGCGCAGCCGGGCGGTGAGCAGCTCAAGGTGTGCTTTTCCTGCGGCACCTGTACGGCCGGCTGCCCGGTGACCGAGGCCGACCCACGCTACAGCCCGCGGCGGATCATCCGGCAGGCGCTGCTGGGGCAGCGGGAGGCGGTGCTCTCTAGCGAGCTGCTCTGGTATTGCGAGACGTGCTACGCCTGCTCGGCCTACTGCCCGCAGAACGTCAAGTTCGTCGATGTGATGCGTGCCCTGCGTGAGATGGCCGTGGCCGAGGGGTACTGGAAGCCCGAGTTCCTCGAGCGCATCCGCAATGTCGATCGCCTGGCGCATGACCTGCGCCTGGACCTGGTGCGTGCGGCGCTGGCCTCGCGCGAGGAGGCTGAGCCTGCCTCGCTGGAGGCGGCCACTGAGAGCGTGGCCGGCAAGGTTTCCGGCGCCAGGGTGTAGGACATTCCGGCCGGGCCGTCGCGCAGCGACGCCGCGCCATTCGCCTTACGGCGTGATCGCAGAGGACGTCAATGGATCCACACGCGGATGGGAACAAGGTTGGGGCAGTACTGGTAGTGGGCGGGGGCATCGCCGGTATCCAGGCCTCGCTGGACCTGGCGGATTCCGGCTACAAGGTGCACCTGCTGGAGGCCTCTCCCGCCATTGGCGGCGCCATGGCCCAGCTGGACAAGACCTTCCCGACCAACGACTGCTCCATGTGCATCCTCTCGCCCAAGGTCGTCGAATGCGCTCGGCACCTGAACATCCAGCTGCACACCTGGTCCGAGTTGGAGGCGCTCGAGGGAGAGGCGGGGCACTTTCGGGCCCGCCTGCGGCACAAGCCGCGCTTTGTCCATGCGGACAAGTGCACCGGCTGCTCCGAGTGCACCGCGGTGTGCCCCATTGAGGTGCCCAACGAGTTTGACGAGAACCTGGCCCCGCGCAAGGCGATCTACCGCCCCTTCCCCCAGGCGGTGCCCAACATCTTTGCCATCGACAAGCGGGGCACCTCGCCCTGCAAGGCGGCCTGCCCGGCGGGCACCAGCGCCCAGGGCTACATCGCCCTGATCGCCGAGGGGCGCTACGCCGAGGCGTTGGCGGTCAGCCGGCTGGCCAACCCCTTCACCTCGGTGTGTGGGCGGATCTGCTACCATCCCTGTGAGGCGGCCTGCAGCCGCCAGCTGGCCGACGGCCAGGCGGTCTCGATCGCCTCGCTGAAGCGCTACATGGCTGACTGGGCCGCCCAGCACGGCGACGCGGCGGTCCAGCCGGTGCCGGTGACGCGTGAGGAGCGCGTGGCCATCGTCGGCGCCGGCCCCTGCGGCCTGACGGCCGCCCAGGACCTGGCTTTGCTCGGTTACGCCGTGACGGTGTACGAGTCGCGCCCCAAGGCGGGCGGGATGCTGCGCTACGGCATCCCCGACTATCGCCTGCCGCAGGACGTGCTGGACCAGGAGATCGCCCGCATCGCGGCCCTCGGGGTGCGCATCCTGACGAACGCGCCCGTGGCCGACCTGGACGCCCTGCGCCAAGAGTACGACGCCGTGCACCTGGCCGTGGGGGCACACGCGGCCCCCGGGCTGCGGGTGCCGGGCGAGGACCTGGACGGCGTGCGTTCGGCGATCGACTTTTTGCGGGCGGTGAACTCGGGCGAACGGCCTGACGTCGGCCGGCGCGTGGTGGTGGTCGGCGCCGGGAACACGGCCATCGACGCGGCCCGCTGCGCGCTGCGCCTGGGCGCCGAGGTCACTATCGCCTATCGCCGCTCGCGCACCGAGATGCCCGCCTACGCCTTCGAGGTCGACGAGGCCGAGGCCGAGGGCGTAAAGCTCTCGCTCCTGACCAACCCCGTGCGGATCGCGGGGCGCGAGGGACGGGTGACCGGCGTCGAGATGGTGCAGATGTGCCTTGGCGAGCCCGACCAGAGCGGGCGCCGCCGGCCGATCCCAGTGGACGGCTCCAACTATGTCGTAGAGGCCGACACGATCATCCTGGCCATCGGCCAGACGTCCGACCTGGGCTTCCTGCCGGGCAGCGTCCGGGTGACGCGCGGCGGCACCATCGCCATTGACGAGGCCAGCTGCGCCACCAGCGTGGAGGGGGTCTTTGCCGGCGGAGACGCCGCCAGCGGCCCGCGCAGTGCCATCGAGGCGGTGGGCATGGGGCACCGCGTGGCCGAGAGCATCCACCACTACCTGAGCGGCGCCGAGGTGACCTTCCTGCCCCGCATCCAGGAGGCGGAGGTCGTCGCCCTGGACCGCCAGGAGGTGGCCGGCAAGCTGAAGGCCGGCACCGCCAGCGCCCGCCCCCGGGCGCATATGCCCGAGCGCGCCATCGCCGAGCGCATCCACGACTTTGACGAGGTGAGCCTCGGTTTCAGCGAGGAACAGGCCCGTGAGGAGGCCAGGCGCTGCCTGGCCTGCGGGGTCTGCTCAGAGTGCTACCGCTGCGTGGAGGCCTGCAAGCCGGGCGCCATCGACCACGCCCTGCGCGAGACCTACAGCGACGTGGAGGTGGGCGCCGTCATCTTGGCCCCCGGGTTCGACGAGTTCGACGCCGCGCGCAAGTACGAGCTCGGCTACAGCCGCTTCGCCGACGTGGTAACCTCCATCGAGTTCGAGCGCATCCTGTCGGCCTCGGGCCCCTTTGGCGGGCACCTGCGGCGCCCCTCCGACGGCAGGGAGCCCAAGCGCATCGCCTTCCTGCAGTGCGTGGGCTCGCGGGATGTGCAGGTCGGCAACGACTATTGCTCGTCGGTATGCTGCATGTACGCCATCAAAGAGGCGGTCATCGCCCGCGAGCACGCCCACGGCGTGCAGGCCTCCATCTTTTACATGGACATGCGCTGCTACGGGAAGGACTTTGACAAGTACTATGAGCGGGCGCGCGACGAGTACGGCGTGCGCTTTGTGCGCTCGCGGGTGGCCAAGGTCGACCGCCGCCCGGACGGCACGCTGGACGTGGTCTATGTGACCGAGGATGACCGCTTGGTGCACGAGCCGTTCGACCTCGTGGTCCTTTCGGTGGGGCTGGAGCCCTCCGCCGGCACCCGCGCCCTGATCGACATGCTGGACCTCCGCCGTGGCGAGGGCGGCTTCTGCTTTACCGACGAGTTCGCGCCGCTGGCCACCTCGCGCGAGGGAATCTATGTCTGCGGGGCGGCGAGCGGCCCCAAGGACATCCCCGAGACGGTGGTGCAGGCCAGCGCCGCGGCCGCCGAGGCGGGGCGCCTGTTGGCCTCGGAGCGGGGCACGCTGACGCGCGCCAAAGAGTACCCGCCAGAGATCGACGTTACCGGGCAGGCCCCGCGGGTGGGCGTCTTCGTCTGCCACTGCGGCATCAACATTGCCGGCACGGTGGACGTGGAAGCCGTGCAGGAATACGCCCGGCGGCTGCCCTACGTCGTCTATGCCGGGCGCAACCTGTTCACCTGCTCGCAGGATACCCAGGACGCCATGAAGCAGATCGTGGCGGAGCACGGGCTGAACCGGGTGGTGGTGGCCTCCTGCTCGCCGCGCACGCACGAGCCGCTCTTCCAGGAGACGATCCACGAGTGCGGGCTGAACCCGTACCTGTTCGAGTTGGCCAACATCCGCGACCAGTGCTCGTGGGTGCACATGAGCATGCCGGCCGAGGCGACTGCCAAGGCGATGGACCTTGTGCGCATGGCGGTGAGCCGCGTGGTGAACAACCAACCGCTGTATGGGCGGCCGCAACCGGTGACGCACAGCGCCCTGGTGATCGGCGGTGGCGTGGCCGGGATGAGCGCTGCGCTCAAGCTGGCGGGACAGGGCTATCCGGTGCACCTGGTCGAGCGCGAGGCAGAGCTCGGGGGCAACACCCGGCACATCCACAGCACGCTGCGCAACCCCCGCGTGCATGATCGGCTGGCGGCGATGCAGGAGCGCGTGCTCAGCCACCCGCTGATCAGCGTGCACACGCGCACGATGGCCAAGCAGGTCAGCGGCTTTGT
>JAAZBY010000693.1 GCA_012513595.1 Chloroflexota bacterium | reverse complement strand
GGGCAGCAGGGCCGCGGCGCCGTATACCAGGGCCAGCCCCAGCGGAGGCCGCGCGCGCCGCAAGAGCATCACCCCCAGCGACAGGCCCAACATGCCCACGTAAAAGGCGATGAGCGCCGGGCCGGTGCGAAACAGCGGGGTCCAGTCGCCGATCTCGGGGCGCGGCACGGTGGCGGTACTCAGCAGAAAGCGCCACAGGCCCGCGCCGTAAGGATTGGCCAGGGTGGCGA
This sequence comes from Chloroflexota bacterium, assembly GCA_012513595.1. The sequence goes on along the minus strand of JAAZBY010000693.1, from coordinate 1,568 downwards.
GGAGGGCCGCGGCGGCTGCGGCGAGTTCCGGCCAGGCCTGCCGCCGCAGGACGATGACCCGCCCAAGCACCCAGAGGCCCAGGAAGCCAACGCCGGCCAGCACGCCCCCGTGGGCGTTGACCCACACGGCAAACAGGGGTGGAAGGGCCAGGAGGGCGCGCCGCCGCCCCTTCTCGGCCTCCACCATGACCAACAGGAGCACCGCAAAGCAGGCGGCCGAGAACATCTGCGGGCGGATGGTGCGAAAGTTACGCGTCAACATGCCGGAAGCCAGCAACATGGCCAGCAGGGCGGGCATCAGGGGGCTGCCCTGCCGCCGCAGGGCAGCGAGGAGCGCTCCGAGCGTTGCCAACAGCACGGCGAACTTGAGCCGCACCAGCCCCAGGGCGCCGCCGCCCCGCCAGGCCAGGGCCATCAGCACCTCGGCCAGCCACTCGTGGTTGACCCAGGTGCCCGGCACGGTGAGGTAGGAGTAGGGGTCGGTGCGCGGGATGGCGCGCAGGTCGAGGGCGTCCAGCCCGTAGCGGACGTGCCCCCACAGGTCGGGGTCGGCCTGGGTCTGGAGGGCCAGGAGGGCCGCGAGGCCGAGGATCAGGGCGACCGCCACGGCGCGCAGACCGCGCGCGCGGAGGAGGCGCGCGCGGGGCGGGGATGGCGGCGCCTGCGGGGCGTTCGTCGGGATGCTGCCGGCCAGAGTCTGCCCGTCGTCAGGTCGCACGCTGCTACTGCCTTCCCCATCACACGGCCGGGGCCTCACCGGCGGCCCCGCTCGGAGGGGAGTCTACCCGCTTGCCGCCCGGCGGGCCAGCGCGCCAGGCGGACGGCGAAGCGAGGCATCGCGGGGCACGGGCTGCCCCGCGATGCCTCGCGGTCGGGCGGACGGCGGGCGCTCAGCGCACGCTGATCCGCGGGAGGAAGACGGGGTTGTCGAGCGGCACGGACGGATCGACGATGAAGGTGTGCTCTTCGGGCAGGGCCAGAGGAGAACCCGCGCGGCCGTCTTTGTCGATGATAGACACCCGCCACCAGAAGGTCACCCCTGGGGTGTAGGCCTTGGTCGGGGTCCAGCTGGCGTGGTCGGTGATGACCGAGTCGTAGAGGATCCCGAACCGGGCATCGGTCCCCACTTCGACCTTGTACCGCGCCGCGCCAAAGACCGGCTGCCACACCAGGGTCGGTGTGGTGGGGCAGATAGACCGGTGTGTCGGGCTGACCAGTATTGGCGTCGGGTAGGTCTTCATAAAGGTGGCCGGGTCAGAGTAGCCGCCCAGCCGGCCCTGGCCGTCGATCATGGCCACCCGCCAGGAGTACGCGCCGTCCAGGTAGCCCTTGGTCGGCGTCCAGCAGGGTTGCTCGGTATCGACAGTGTCCCAGATGGTCGCAAAGCCATCGCGCGAGACCTGCACGCGGTACTTCCAGGCGGCCAGCACAGGCGTACCGCCGGCCGACTTGAAAACCGGGTCCCAACAGAGCGTTGGAGCGTACGACGGCGTCTCAGAGGGCAGGGCGACAAGGTTCCCGGGCCGCGGCGCTGCCAGGGTGAGGACCTCCGGCGCAGACCAGTCATT
>JAAZBY010000692.1 GCA_012513595.1 Chloroflexota bacterium | reverse complement strand
TTGGGGATGACAGGCTTCGACAGGGAGGGCTGGTCAGCGACTGCAGGCCGAGGTCCCTCACCCTCGTTAATCAGGGGCAAACGATAAGTGCCAACAACACTTATGCTCCGGCTTACGCAATGGCCGCCTAAGCGACCTAACGTAGCCACCTGATCGGCAGAGCCGATCACGTCTGCCTCCTTGCTTATCCCGGGAGCGGGAGAGCAGGCGTCGACTAAATCGGGATGCGGTCGGCGCGGCGTCGATGCCGCCGGCCAAAGATGCATCGACTGGCCAGGGTGCGACCCCGTCAGGTGGGGCCAGCCTGGCAAGACTCAAAGACCTGACTAAGCCTGTAGCATGTTTCTGGTCGAACTTCTTGGACGCGGGTTCGATTCCCGCCATCTCCACCTGATGGTCCGGCAGTGCGGTTATAGATCGTGCTGCCGGACCTCTTGCTTGCGGTAACGCGGCGCGAGGGGCGGTGCGCGTGGCCCCCCTGCCGAGTCGGGGATCACGGACGCGCCGCTCGCCTCCCCTGGTCCTCCCCTCGAGAGGAGCGCGCACGCACAAGCAGCCGGCGCGGTTGACGCGTCGCCCGCGAGCCTGGCAAGCTCATGCTTGACGGACTCTAGGCACGATGGTAGCAGGAACGGAGCGCCAACGTATGCGAAAGCACACAGTGATTGCTGTATGCCTCCTCGGCGTCGTGATGTTCGCGGTACAGGGGTGTGGCCTCGTCGGCAAGCTGCTCGGCGGAGACGACGCCAAGGGTCTGCTGGAGGGGTTGGAGGCGACGGCGGTGGCCGCTGGAGAAGGAGTCGCCACGAAGCTGCCCGGCGGCCAGGAGGCTACCGTGGAGCCGCCGACCTCTGCGCCTTCCGAGACGACGGAGCTGCAGGTATCGCCGGTAGATAACCTGAACAGCTATCGTTCTGAGACGGAATCCAAGTCGACCGTTGACGGCACCGTCACCGACAGCTGGAAGATCACCACCGAGTTCGTAAAGGATCCTCCGGCCCGGCACATGCTCTCGGTACGCGCCCACAGCACCGAGTTCGAGATGATCCAGATCGGCAGTGACTCGTACATCCGCTCGGGCGACGAGTGGACCTCCATGAGCACCTCGAGCGCAGAGGGGCTGTTCCCGACGGAGGGAACACTGGATCCGAGCAGCGCCGAGGGCTGCAAGGCCGACGGGACGGAAACCGTTAACGGCTATCGTTCGGCCCGCTACGTCTGCGAGTACGACGAGGGCCTCACAGCGCTCGCCTCCATCGGCGGAGTCGTCCAGGAGGCGTTCTACAAGATCTGGGTGTCTGAGGAGTACGGTGTGGCCGTGCGCTCGGCCTGGAGCTACACGGTCAAGGATTCGGACGGCAAAGTCTCGCACAACGAGTTTACTACCAACGTCACCGCCATCAACGAGCCGATCGAGATCGTGCCGCCTGCCGGCGTAGAGAAGGCCGGCATCTCTGACGACATCCCGGTCATGGCCGGTGCGGCCGACATGATGTCGATCATGGGGATGACGACCTACCGCGTGGCGGGCAAGACCGTGGCCGACGTCGCCACCTGGTATGAGCAGGCGATGGCCGACGCTGGCTGGACGTACAACGCGGACGAGAGCACTGCGGGCGCCAACCTGATCTTCACCAAGGGTGAGCGGAAGGTCAGCGTCGTGGTGAACGAGGCCTCTGGCGGCACGGACGTGCTGATCATGAACGCGGAATAGCGCTTCTGCCACTGCAGGCATGTCACTGGGGAGGGCTGGCATATGCAGCCCTCCCCAGCGTTTTTGCCCGAGGCGGCCGGCCTTCTCAGCCGCTGGTCCTCCCAGCGCCTGGTCCTCCCAGCGCCTGGTCCTCCCAGCCGCTGGCCCTCCCTTAGGGCGTGCCTCTCTTGACCACCAAGGGCAGTACCATGCGCGTTCCGATCCAGAGTCGCGCCGAGCGGCGGAACGACTCACCGCCAGCGGTAACGTCCGCCGTGGCGACGATCCCCTCCCGCGCGGCGGCCGCCACGCGCCCAACGAGGCTCACGACGTGCTCCTGCCCAGCCCCCACCGGGCCCGACCAGGCCAGCGCTTGACCATCCCAGCCCGCCCCGTCGTGCGAGGCATACTCCAAGCCCACGGGCTAGGGGAGGCGCACGGCCATCGCCAGGGATGCGACGCCCTGGTTGCGCAACCTGGCAGTAAAGGTCGCCTGGCCGCCGGCGGTGGCCGAGAAGGGCGTCACCGTCAGGGTGGAGCCTCCACCGGGGAGGGTGCGCACTGTGCTGGCGGCCACCGCACGGTGCCCCAGCGAATCGGTCACCGTGACCTGTACAGGATAGGTGCCCTCGTCCAGATAGAGTAAGAGCGAGGCTCCGCTCCCCTCGACGACGCGGCCCCCCACCGCCCATTCATGGTGTGATATCTCTCCCAAGGTCGACTTGGCCGCGCAAGCCACCGAGGTCGGCTCGCCCGGCGCGCCGACGTACTCAGGCTCCAACGACGCGGTAACGTCGCTCAGCAGCCAGCGCAAAGAGCGATCCAGAAGGCCGGCGCGGGAGGTCAGGTCCGCCCGATCGTTGATCCCCTCTAGGCCCAGGGAGTAGTAGAGCGTTCGGTAGGGGCAGGCCAGCGGGACGCCCGCCTCCGAAGGCTCACAGGCCTTGGCCACCCCTGCGTAGCCCTCGCCCAGCGGCTGGGCGCCGACGGCCGCCAGCACTGGGTATACCTGGTCGCGATCCTGGCCGTCGGCCAGCCCGCCCGGGGCGATCTCGTCGATGGAGGTCTGGTTGCCGGCGCCATCGCCGCTCACCCCAAGGTCCAGCCCCACGCCGGACAGAAAAGTGCCGGGCACCCCCACTACGGACGCGCTGCCGTCGGGCGGCCAGGCGGTCCCATCGTCTGCGCCAAACAGGCTGCCCTGCAGCCAGCGGGCCCCGAGGTAGTGGTGGAGGAAAGCGCTGCGCCCATAGACGGGATCGCTATCGGGGTTCACGTCGCTGGCCTCGGCCAGGTTCTGACCCAAGGCCAGGAGCCGCCCGCCACCATCGAGGTACTGCGCGAGAAGGGCTTGGTCGTCCCGCGTGAGGGGCGTGGGCAGCTGGTAGTAGCCGTCCGGGTGGCGGTTGTCTCCGGTGACCCAGATGATCGCCCGGTACTCCTGCAGGTCGGCCAGGTCCGGTATGGTCTGCGGGCTGCCATAGTGCTTGTCGGCGTCCCAGACTTCGTGGCTCCAGCCCGCGGCCGCAAGCGCCGAGTCGACGTACTCGGTGTAGTTGTTGTACGACTCGAACTGTGAAAAGTCGTTATCGATCACGAGCACGGCGCCCTTGCGCAGGGGCGGCTCCACGTGCACCCAGAGGGGCAGGCGCGCAGTATGCGCCCCGTCGCTGACGGTGAGCCAGGTCTGCAGGTCGCCCGCGGGGGTCGAGGAAGAGACGCTGATCTGGAGCGTGCGCGTCACCTCCTGCCCCGCCGTGAGCACCACGCTCCCGGCCCCCCCCAGCGCCAGCCCGCCCACAGAGAGCAGGCCGACGGTATAGGTGAGGGGCCCTCCGCCGGCGCGCACGTCCCGCAGGCGCAGGGTGACCGGGGCGCTGCGCCCGGGAAGGAGCGCGGGCACCGAGACCGCCGGGGGCGAGACGAGCAGGCCCGTGCCGTAGGCGGCCGAGGCGTCCAGGCGTCCGGCGCCCTGCTCGAGGGGCAGCGCTGCGCGCATTGCGCCGTCAACGTCCGCCCGCACGCCGCCGCTGGCGGAGCCCATAAGGGCCGCCTTGGTCTCATCGTGCCCCCAAGAGGGGTAGGCCTGGCGCAGCAACGCCGCCGCGCCCGCCACGTGGGCGGCGGCCACGCTGGTGCCCGAGATCGAAGCGTACCCGAGCCCCTGCTCCCCGGCTGCGGCAGAGAGGACCGCCTCCCCGGGGGCGACCAGGTCCGGCTTGGTGTAGCGCAGGTAGGCCGGGCCCCGGGCGGAGGAGGCCGCGACAACGTCTGCCGCCGTTGCCACCGTCCTGCCGGTGGGGTCCAGGCGCAAGGCCGCGTCATGTGGGTGTAGCGTGGCCCAGGCCATCAGGCGCTCGCCATAGCCTTTGGGCACCAGCACCGTGGGGATGCGCAGCGCACCCGGGGCGCAGTGGCTGCCCGAACAGGCCATCCCGGTCAGTTCGTCGGTCGAGTTGACCACGACAAGGGCCACCGCGCCCGCCTGTTGGGCATAGTAGGCTTTGTCGGCAAAGGCACACTCGCCGCGCTGCGCCACCGCCACGCGGCCAGCTAGCGCGCTGCTGGGAAGCGGAGTGCACGCCGAGGTACTGCCGTCCGTCGCTACCGTGGAAACCAGGGCATAGGGGAGCGGCCCGAGCGGCGCAGCGATCGATGGGCCAAAATCGGCCCGCCCGAAGCGCCCATCGACGAGCTCAGCCACCACCGGCTGCGGGGCGGTGACGTCGACCCAATCACCGACGATCACTTGCGGCTTGCTGACGCTGCCGACCGTGATGACCCTTTCATCTCCGCCGGGCAGGGCGCTGGTGGAGCCTGGCTGAGGCCCGCCGTTGCCGGCCGCGGCGACCACGGTACAGCCCCGGTCCATCGCCGCCTGCAGCGCCGCGGCCAGCGGTGACGCGGCCGGCAGGAGTCCCGAGGCGCTCGTCCAGCCGGCCAGCAGCACCTGGGCACCATCGGCCACAGCGTCCTCGACGGCGGCCAGCAGTTCGCTGGTATGGGCGGCCTCCACCCCGCTGGCGGAGGGGTAAAAGACCCGGTAGTTCATCAGCCAGGCGCCCGGGGCGACGCCTGAGAGCGGCACGGCGCCCCCCAGATAGGTGGCCGTAACCGGCGCGCCGGCCACGATGCCCGCCAGGTGCGTGCCGTGGGCGGAACCCCGCTCTCCGGGGATGGGCGTGCCCTCCCCGGCAATCGGCGGATCGGTGGGCCGTACATAGATCCGGGCCGCGATCACCTTCTCGCTGGTGTAGCGCGCATCCCCGAGCGGGGTACCCGGAGGGTAGGCCAGCCCCGCGGAGGACATCATCGGGTGTTGGGGGTCGATCCCGGAATCGAGGATGGCCACGCGCACGCCCTGCCCGGCCTGGCTGCGGCCTCCCAGCGCCGACCAGACCTGCGGAGCGCCGATCTGCGCGAGGCTGGCGTACAGCGAGGGCCGGAACTCTTCTTCCTCGTACAGGGCCTCGACCCCGGGCATGGCGCGCAGCGCTCGCCGTGCCTCCTCCGGGTTTTCTGCGGGCAACCGCAGGGTAACGCCATGGAAGAGGAAGGTGAAGGAGCTCTCGGCCACGATGCCCGGGACGGCCTGTTGCGCCAGCGCCACGGCCTCGGCAGTGAGGGCGTTCAGCGCCTCTGCCTGTTGCGAGAGCCTGGCCGCGCCATCGGGCGTGGCCGCCCTGCCGCCGAGAGCGCGCTCTGTGGCGGCCACGGGGTCGCCCGCCAGCCGCAGGATCACGCGCGAGCCCAGCCCCTGCCCTGCCACCTGCTGCTGCATACTGGGGGCGGCCGACGCAGGCCGCGTAGGGACGACAGATGCGGCGCAGACCAGCGCAGCAGCCAGCAGGGCGCGGATACGGGTGGCATACTGGGAGGCCATTGACCATCACCTCTCGGGACGCTGCTATGACGGAGCGGGCCTCCGCCCTGCACAGTTCGGCCACGGCGGGACGCGGGCAGGTTCTGGGTTCGTCAGCAGAGCCGGCTCCCGGGGAGGGCGGCCGGCTCAGGGTCGGTGGGCGCTAGTAATCAGCCAGGGGGCCGTCGGCGTCGGCCCAGGGACGGTAAGAGTCCCACATGTTCGCTAGAGCGTGCCGGCGCTCCACAAAGGTGCGCACGATCTGCTCGACGACTGGTTCGCGCTGTTCGCGCAGCAGCCCGTCGACTTGGCGGACGTAGGTTGCCGCTCGCCCGTAAAAGAGCGGCAGGAGCGCCTCTGCTACGCGGTCCGGATCCCCTTCGCCACGATTGTAGACCACGGCAAACCGGATGACCACGTCGGCCCACAGCTCCTTGGTAAAGTACATCTGATCGGCCGGCTGCTCTTGGAGGGCCAGGACTTTCGCCAGCGTCTCTTCGGTGAGGACCTGGCGCCACTGCTCCCCCATCGTCGCGCACCCCTCGCGGAACCCAGCCACCAACGGCTCCACCGCGTCACTGCTCGATTCGGCCAGACCCGTGGGGCGAGCACCGAGGAGCGGCACCGCTCTGGGGGGCAGGTCCTGCTGCCAGACCTGCGGATAGACCGCCAGGAAGCGGAACAGCGTCCCGACCATGTGGAGAAAGCGCAGGTCTCCCAATACACCGGGCTCACAGCGGGCATCGCCGCGCGGCCCCAGGTCCACCTGCACGAGGCGGCGATTGTCGGCCAGGGCCTGCATGATCAGCCAGATGTTCACCCCAAAGCGAGAGACGTCCGTCTCCCACACGTCGCGCATCACCAGGTCTTTGGTGAGCGCGCCGGACATGCACACCTCGGCGGCCAGCGGCTCGCGCAGGTTGGCGTTGAAGAACAGGCGCACGAAGGGATAGGCGAGGTTGTCGGTAAGGGCCGAGGCGACCGGGCTACGGTCGTAGGTCGCCACGACCATGTCACCACCACCCAGCACAGGGTTGACGAGTGCGGGCAGCCATTCGGGCGCGATGCCGGGGCAGCGCGCGTCCAGCAGGGCGCAAGCGCGCGCATCACTCAAGGCGGCCGCCTCCATGATGGCGCGCACCCCGTTGCCCTTGCCGATCGCACCGTCGTAGACGCACACGAGCTTGGTCACGTTGGCGGGCGCCTCGAGGTCCTCGAGAAAGCGACAGGTATTGTCAGAAGAGCCGCCGTCCGCATTCATGAGCAGAACGCGTTGGTCAGGCAGGTAGGTGGCGATGCCCTCCGAGGCGGCCGCCACCACCTCAGCGATGGTGCGCGCGTTGCGATGGCTGGGTATGCCCACGACCACATCGAACGGCCCTTGGCGTTTCACTAGGTACTGGGCGTCCTGGGGGAGAGCAGGGTCGTAGAGGACGATCGGTCGGTTCGTTCGTGACATCACCTACCTCACCATGTAGTCACAGCGGTATCGGTTGACGGGGAAGAGTGAGGGCCCAGCGCCGACTGCTAGGATGTTGTTCTCGGTCGTTGGGGCAGCGTGCGGACGGCGCCCGGCACGCACGCATCCCATTATAGCACATATCCAGTCCATGCCTGAAGCCCGGCGTCGGCAACACCGACGGAAAGAGGCCCAGCAAGCAGTCGACCGCATGACGGCGCGATCGGAAAAAGGGGAACGCATAGGACCCGAGTTCCGTCAAGGCAACGAGGGCTTGACTCTGCGCGTGCCAAGTGGTACAATGCGTTTAGAATTGCTGGCCCGAACTACACACTGCGCGTCAACTGTTCTCTACGCTGCGCGGGCGCGCGCTGCGCGACGGCCTGAGAGCAGTTTTGTCGTCACCCACGGCTGAGGGGGGATCCCCACGAGCTGCTGGGTGGCGTTGTGTTGGGGGCCTTGGCCCCCTCTCGCTATTGGAGCCTTTGGGAGAACCACCTTGAGCAACCTGGCTAGCCTGATACGTGACGTGCCCGACTTTCCCGTGGAAGGAGTGCTTTTCAAGGACGTAACGACGCTGCTGTGCGACGCAGCGGGCTTCCGGGCAGCAGTGGATGCTCTAGTCGACCACTACGTCGACGGGCCCCAGATCGATACCATTTGCGCCATCGAGGCGCGCGGCTTTCTCTTTGCAGCGCCCATGGCCTACCGGATGGGCACGGGCGTCGTCCCGATCCGCAAGCCGGGCAAGCTCCCGGCCAAGACGATCTGCGTGGAGTACGAGCTCGAGTATGGGGCGAACACGCTGGAACTGCACGAGGATGCGATCCGTCCTGGCCAAAGGGTCCTGGTGGTGGACGATGTACTGGCCACCGGCGGGTCGGCCAGAGCGGCGATCGAGCTAGTGGAGCGCCTGGGCGGCGAGGTAGTGGGCGTGGCGTTTCTGGTGGAACTGACCTTCCTACACGGCATCGACAAGCTGGACGGTTACGACGTCTTTTCGGTCATCAAGTACTAGGTGGCTCAGGAGAGCAGGCCATGACGGACACAGAGAGGAACATCGAGGAACTCGAAGAAGTGCGACGGCGCACCCTCCGAGAGATCGCGAGGCTCCGAGAGCAGCTACAGGCCGAGATAGAGCCGGCATCCGCCGATGACGATGACATGGCCGACGTGGCCGCCGACATCTATGAGCGGGGCAAGACGATCTCGTTGATCAACAGCCTCGAGGACAAGCTGCACTCTATCGAGCATGCCATGGCTGCCGCCACCAGCGGCCGGTACGGCACTTGCGAGGTCTGCGGCCAACCGATTCCTGAAGAGCGGCTGCAGATCATGCCCGAGACCACGCTATGCGTGCAGTGTGCCAGCAAGCTCGAGCAGGGCATCCGGCGCCATCGCATCATGACGGCCGACCGCATCAACGCGCGCCGTATCCGTGACGCCGAGGCCGAGGAGGCCGACGAGGAAGAGAGCGACGAGGAGGACTTTTAGCCCGGCCGCTCCGGCTCCATCGCGCTCTGCGGGGCTCTGCCCGAGGCGCGGCGAGGAGCTCCGCTGGTGAGGCGCTGAAACAGACCAGCCAGGGCCACGGCCCTGGCTGGTCTGTGCGTTTCGGGCGGAGGTGCGCCTCAGGCCGTCCGGAACGAGTAGCCCACCCCGCGGACGGTCTGTATGTAGGTAGGCCGGTTGGGGTTGTCCCCCAGTTTGCGCCGCAGGTAGCAGATGTACACCTTGAGGTGCCCCCCCTGCTGGTGGTACTCCTCACCCCACACGTGCTCGAGGATGTCCTGCGCCGTGAGGGCGATGCCGGCGTTCTGCACGAGATAGGCGAGCAGCCGGTATTCAGTCGACGTGAGCCTCACGGCGGCGCCGTCGAGGGTGACCGTGCGGCGGGCCAGGTCCATCTCCAGCGCCCCGATGCGGAGGGTGCTCTGCCCGGAGGGCGGGGCAAACTCGCGCGAGCGGAGCAACGCCTTCACCCGGGCGCATAGCTCGGCGAGGCTGAACGGCTTGCGCAGATAGTCGTCGGCGCCCGCCTCGAACCCGCACACGACGTCTTTTTCCGTGGCCAGGGCGCTGAGCATCAGGACGGGCACGTCGGTCATCTGTTTCAGACGGCGACAGGTCTCCAGGCCGTCGAGATGCGGCATCATGACGTCGAGGATCACCAGGTCGGGATGCTCGCGGCAGGCCACGCGCAACGCCTCAAAGCCGTCGGCGGCCACGAGCGACTCCAGGCCATGCCGGCGCAGGCTTAGCCCGATAACGCCCGCCAAGGCGGTATCGTCGTCGACAGTCAGGATGCGGCTCGCCGTCATACCCCTGCACTCCTGTGTCTTGTCGCTGGGTCCCCTACCCGGCGCGCCAGTGTCGTCTGCCCGCCCCCAGGAGAGAGCCCCCTATCACGCCCGATAGCGCACTCCTACGGGGTGCCCTTTAGAAAGCGGTAGCCGACGCCCCTCACGGTGTCTATGTACTTGGGCTCGTCCGCATGGTCGCCGAGCCTGCGGCGCAGGAAGGCGATATAGTACACCAGGTACGGTCGCTCCTCGAGGTGGTTTGGGCCCCAGGTGTGGTAGAGCAGCTCATCGTGAGATACGGCGCGGCCGGCGTTCTGCATCAGGAAGGAGAGAAGGCGAAACTCGGTCGGGCTGAGGTTGACGGTCTCGTCGTCTCGCGAGACGCGGCAGCGGACCATGTCCAAGGTCAGGTCGTTGACCTGCAGCGTGACGCCTTGGGTGGCGGCGGGCGCCTCGTTCGGGTGTGACCGCCTCAGGAGTGCCTTCACGCGCGCTTTCATCTCGCTCAGCCCGAAGGGCTTGCGCATGTGGTCGTCCGCGCCAGCCCGGAAGCTGCGCAGCACGTCGTCCTCCTCCGAGCGGCATGTGATCATCAGGACGGGGATGTCGGCACGGCTCTTGAGGCGTCGGCAGGTCTCCCACCCGTCCATCGCGGGCAGCATGGCGTCGAGGATCACCACATCGGGGCGGTACTGCTGCGCCATGCGCAGGGCAGACTGCCCGTCATTGGCGATCCGTGCTTCATACCCGCTGCGGCGCAGGCTGAGGCTGA
>JAAZBY010000691.1 GCA_012513595.1 Chloroflexota bacterium | reverse complement strand
TGACGTTCTGACGTTCTGACGTTCTGACCATCCTGTCAGCGCTGTACTCAGCGCCCCTGTCCATCCCTGTTAATTCCCCGCCGCCGAGCCCTCGAACTGGGCGTTGTACATGTCGGCGTAGAAACCGCCGCGGGCCAGCAGGTCCTCGTGGGTGCCCTGCTCCACGATGTCGCCCTCGTTCATCACCAGGATCAGGTCGGCGCCGCGGATGGTCGACAGCCGGTGCGCGATGATGAACGAGGTGCGGCCCTGCATCAGCTCGCCCATCGCCTCCTGGATCAGCACCTCGGTGCGGGTATCCACGCTGGAGGTGGCTTCATCCAGGATCAGCATCCGGGGATCCACCAAAAAGGCGCGGGCGATGGTCAGCAACTGCTTTTCGCCCTGGGATAGGTTAGTGGCCTCCTCGTTGAGCACCAGGTCGTACCCCTCGGGCAGGGTGCGCACAAAGTGGTCCACCCGGGCGGCCTGCGCCGCGGCGACCACCTCTTCATCGGTGGCGCTGGGATGGCCGTAGCGGATGTTCTCGCGGATCGTGTCGTTATAGAGCCAGGTGTCCTGCAGCACCATGCCGAACATGCAGCGCAGATCGGCGCGGCGCAAATCCTTGATGCTGTGCCCGTCCACGCGGATGGCGCCCTGGTCCACGTCATAGAACCGCATCAGCAGCTTGACCATGGTGGTCTTGCCGGCGCCGGTGGGCCCCACGATGGCGATGCGCTGGCCGGGGCGCGCCTCGGCCGAAAAGTCATTGATGATCGTCTTGTCGGGCGAGTAGCCAAAGTGCACGTGGTCGAACTCCACATGGCCCTGCACCCCATCCAGGATGGCGGGCTTGTCGGTGTCGGGGACCTCTTCGTCCTCCTCCATGAACTCGAACACCCTCTCGGCCGCCGCGGCGGTCTGCTGCAGGATGTTGGAGATGTTGCCGATCTGGGTGATGGGCTGGGTGAAGGAGCGCACGTACTGGATAAAGGCCTGGATATTGCCCACGGTGATGAGCCCCTGGGTGGCGAGCCAGGCGCCCACGACGCAGACCACCACATAGCCGATGTTGCCGATAAAGCCCATGACGGGAAAGATCAGCGCCGTGAGGAACTGCGATTTCCACGCGGAGCTGTACAGCTCGCGGTTGAGCCCGTCAAAGCGCTCCAGACTCTCGGCCTCGCCATTGAACGCCTTGACCACCAGGTGGCCGCCGTACATCTCCTCCACGTGGCCATTGACATGCCCCAGGTATTCCTGCTGCGCGCGGAAGAACTTTTGCGATTTGGTGACCACAAAGGCCATGGCGCCGGCCGAGAGGGGCAGGATCAACAGCGCCGCCAGGGTCATCTGCCAGGAGATCGTCAGCATCATCACCAGCACGCCGATCACTGTGACCACCGAGGTGATCATCTGTGACAGGCTCTGGCTGAGGGTGTTGTTGACCGTGTCGACGTCGTTGGTCAGCCGCGAGAGCACCTCACCATGGCTGGTGCCGTCGAAATAGCGCAACGGCATGCGGTTGACCTTTTCCGAGATGTCGCGCCGCAGCCGGTAGGCGATATCGGTGGAGACGCCGGCCATGACCCAGCCCTGGACATAGCCCAGCAGGGCTGAGGCCAGATAGAGGGCCAGCACGGTGAGCAGCACCCGGCCGATATAGTCGAAATCGACGCCGGTGCCGGTGCCGCTGATCATCGCGGCCACGTTCTCGAACAGGCGGGTGGTGGCGCGCCCCAGGATCTTGGGGCTGACGATGTTGAACACGGTGGATCCCGCCGCCACCAGCATCACGATCAGGATCGCGATGCGGTACGAGCCGAGATAGGCGATCAGCTTGCGCATGGTGCCCTTGAAATCGCGGGCCTTTTCGCCGCGCATCAGGCCCATGGGCACGCCGCGGCCCGGACCGCCACGGCCGGGGCCGGGGCGCCGCTGGGCGGTCGTGGACTGCGGGGCACCTGCCGGTGCAGATCCGTGGGCGCGCTGCGTAGAGGGCCGGTTGGCGTTTTGCTGTGTCATGCCAACTCCTCCTCGCTG
>JAAZBY010000690.1 GCA_012513595.1 Chloroflexota bacterium | reverse complement strand
TCCCGCCTTCTAGACCCCCGGGGTCCCGAGCCCGTCTGCGGGCCAAGACCCCCGAGGTCATGCGCCACCGCCGGCCGGCCGCGCTGTCGGGCCGGCCCAGAGGTCCGCCGCGCAAGAGCGGCGCTGGGGCGCCGCACTCCAAATCGGCCCGCCGCGTGCGCCTCGTTTCCATCCCTGCCGGTGTGCGTCCGGCGCACATGACGACTCCATGTCGGCCTGCCCGCGCGCGGGCCCGGGCGTTCCCGGCCGTCAGCCCTCGCCGTTCACGTAGCCGTTGTACCCCTTGAGCGCCACCGGCCGCACCCGCTGCACGCCGGGCACCCGCAGGAAGGACGGGATCAGCGCCGGCGGCAGCGGCTCATCCAGCCCCAGGATCATGATCGAGGCGCCCCCCTTGGCGGCCCGGCTCATCTGCACGAACGAGATGTTGATGTCCGCCTCACCCAGGATGCGCCCCATGCTGCCCACAATCCCAGGCCGGTCGTGGTGCAGGTCCACCACCATGTGCCCCTGGGCCACGCAGTCGAGCCGCTGGGAATCGAGCCCCACCAGGTGCGGCTCCCCGTGCATCACCGTGCCCGAGACGTTGGCCTCCCCGGGCACGTCGGGGAAGGAGGCCACCAGCAGCGAGTCGAACGGCTCCAGCCCGGCCCGGCGCACCTCCGAGACGGCCAGCCCGCGCTGGGCGGCCACCTGCGCCGCGTTCACCAGGTTCACCTGCTCGGCGCACACCGGCTGCAACAACCCGGAGAGGAAGGCCGCCGTCAGGATGCGCGTGTCGTGCTGCACCAGCTCGCCGGCGTAGGTCAGCTCGACGCGGTTGCTCAGCCCGCCGCGCCACTGGACAAAGAAGGACCCCAGCCGCTCGGCCAGGTCGACGTAGGGGCCGAGCAGGGCCGCCGCGTCCGGCGGGAGGTAGGGGACGTTCACCGGGTACTCGGGGATGCGGCCGGCCAACACGTCGACCACGGCGCGGGCCACGTCGACGGCCACGTTCTCCTGGGCCTCGGCGGTGGAGCCGGCCAGGTGCGGCGTGGCGATGAGGCGCTCGTGCCCCAGGAGCGGGTTGCCGGTGGCGGGCTCGACGGCAAAGACGTCCAGCGCGGCGCCGGCGATCTGCCCGGCGGCCAGGGCCGCGTCGAGGGCGGGCTCGTCGATGATCCCGCCGCGGGCGCAGTTCACCAGGTAGGCGGTCGGCTTTATCTGGGCCAGTTCCTTGGCGCCGAGCAGGCCGCGGGTGGCGGGCGTCAGGGGCGTGTGGACGGAGATATAGTCCGCCCCGGCCAGCAGCTCATCGAGTGAGACGAGGCGCACGCCCGACGACGCCGCGCTCTCCGGCCCGACGTAGGGATCGTAGGCGATGACCTGCATCTCCAGCCCGCGCGCCTTGGAGGCCACCAGCCTGGCGATGCGCCCCAGGCCCAAGAGGCCCAGGACCTTGCCCTTGAGCTCGCTGCCCAAGAGGGCGGCCTTTTCCCAGCGGCCGGCCCGCAGGGAGGTGACCGCCGGCACCACCCGGCGGGCCATGGCCAGCATCAGGGCGACGGTCTGCTCCGCCACGGCGTTCGAGTTGCCGGTGGGGGCGTTCACGACGGTGATGCCCAGGCGGGTGGCGGCGTCGACGTCGATGTTGTCCACACCGGTGCCGGCGCGGCCCACCACGCGCAGGCGCTTGCCGGCGGCCAGGAGGTCGGCGTCGACGTCGGTGCTGCTACGCACCACCAGCGCGTCATAGTCGCCGATGATGGCGCGCAGCGCGTCGGGAGAGAGCCCCTTGCGCACCTCGACCGGGGCGTGCTGCTGGAGGACGCTGAGGCCGCGCGGGTCGAGCGTTTCGGTTACCAGTATTTTCATCTTTACTCCGGCGTGTTGCCCTCGCCGAGGGGGTGGATGACCAAACCCGTCAGGAGTTTGGGGGAAAAGTAGGTGCTCTTGGGCGGCATGGTGGCCCCGGCCAGGGCCACCGACCAGATTTGCTCTACGTCGGTGGGGTTGAGGATAAAGGCCGCGCCGGCCTGCCCCGCGTGCACCGCGGCGCAGGCCTCCTTTTCGTCGATGGTGTAGCCGACGGCGTCCCCGCCGGAGAGCGCCTCGGCCGAGATGCCCAGGTGCGGCGCCAGGATTAGGTTCTGCAGGACGGAGACGTCCAGGTCGGCGACCGGCTCCTGCCCGGCGACCGGCTCCTGCCCGGCGGCCGGCTTTTGCCCGGCGGCCGGCTTTTGCCCGGCGGAGGCGGCGCGCCGGGCGGCGGCGGGGTCCTTGAGGCGCAGGAGGTAGCGGCCGGCGCCGTCCAGGCAGAGGCCCAGGGCCACGCCGTCGCGCCCGGCCGCGGCGGCCGCCGCGCCGAGGGTGCCGCGGTCCACCCGCTCGACCGTAAAGTCGGCCTGCAGGCCGGCCAGGAGGGTGCTGGCCGTGGGCACGGCGGCGCGGGCCACCACCCGGTGGGTGGGCAGCACCAGCAGGCCGGGGTCCTCGACGGCCACCAGCACCATCATGACATAGTCCCACGGGCGGGGGCCGTTCAGGGCGGGGCCGGCCAGGGCCTCGTTACGCAGGTCCCGGTAGGCCAGGGCCGTCTCATAGCGATGGTGCCCGTCGGCGATGACCACGTCCCGCTCGGCCAGGGCGTCGATGAGGACCCGCTCGGCGACGGCGTCGGTGATGGGCCAGAAGGCCTCCCCCACCCCGTCGACCAGGGCGTTGACGGCGGGGCGCTCCGGCGGCCGCAGCCAGCGGGCCAGGTCGCCGGCGGGGTCGCGGTAGAGGCCAAAGACGGGGCTGAGGTTGGCGTCGACGGCGCGCATGAGGCGCAGGCGGTCGGCGCGGGGGCCCCGGCGGGTCTGCTCATGGCGATGGATGCCGTTGCCCCAGGGCTCCAGGCGCACGCGGGCCACCAGGCCGGTGCGGGTGCGGGCCGTGCCGTCGGGGGCGCGGAAGGTCTGGCGGTAGCCGTAGAGGTGGGGGCGCGCGTCGCGCACCAGGACGCCGGCGGATTGCCAGGCGCGCAGGGTGTTGGCGGCCTCGGCGTGCCAGCCGGGGCCGGCGTCGGGGTCGCCAAGGATCAGGCGGACGACGTTGTGCGGGCTGCGGGCCAGGAGGGCGCGCTGGGCGGCGGGGTCGATGACGTCGTAGGGCGGGGCGACGACGGCGGGCCCGGCCAGGCCGGGGGCATAGCGGAGCCCCTGGAAGGGCAGAACCTGTACCATAGATAGAGTCCTCTGATGGCTGACGGGTGGGCGGATGAAGGCCGGCCCGAGATAGGCGAAAGCCAGCGCGGGTGCCGGGGCCCCAGGCGCTGGCCGAAAAGGTTCTCTCGGGGTGGCGAGGTGCGGCGCTCAGGGCGAAAGGCGTTCAGTGCCTGAGGACGGCCGTTCCTCGCCGTGCGGGAATAGGTGTTGTCTGTGGGGATAGTACGCCGGAGGGCCGGGCGTGTCAAGGTGGGGGGGATTCCTGACCCCCGGGGTTTCCCGCCCGACTTCGCGGTCTGCCGCGCCGTCTGCGCGGTCTGCCGCGGCGTCTGCGCGGTCTGCCGCGGCGTCTGCGCGGTCTGCCGCGCCGTCTGCTCGGTCTGCCGCGGCGTC
>JAAZBY010000689.1 GCA_012513595.1 Chloroflexota bacterium | reverse complement strand
CTGGCCACGGCGCTGAACGCCTTCCTGGACCCGCTGCGCGAGCGACGGGCCGCCTACGAGGCGGAGAAGGGCCTGATCGAGAGGATCATCTACGAGGGCACGCAGCGCGCCACCGAGGAGGGCGAGGCCACCATTGTGGCGATGCGCAAGGCGATGGGCCTGACGGGACTGTGGAACCGCATCTCGCGGCGGGCGCGCGAGGCGATCGCCCGCGACGAGGCTGCAGCAGCCCAGCCGGCGGAGTAGGGTTCGCTTCAGTTCGCCACCGGGCGCCCGGAAACACTTCTCCGGGCGCCCGGTGGGTTTCCCCTGTCAGGCGGCCTCGCCGTTACCAGCGCGGGCTCCACTCATCCCTCGGCGGGCGGACCAGCCGGCTCCCGCCCCGCACCAGCAGCCCGACCACTACCCCGGCCAGGAAGCCCCCCATGTGCGCGAACCAGGCCACCCCACCATCGCCCATCCCGCCGATATCGGCCAGCCCCTGGACGGCCTGCAGCAGGAACCAGATGACAAAGAAGGCCAGCGCCGAGACCTCGATGATGCGCACAAAGACAAAAATGGGCAGCAACACCCTGACCCGCGCCCTGGGGAAGAGCACGAGGTACACCCCGGCGATCCCGGAGAGCGCCCCGCTGGCCCCCACGATGGGAATGGTCGAGGCGGGAGCGCTGGCCACCTGCGCGGCCGAGGCGGCCAGCCCTGTCAGCAGGTAGATGCCCAGGAAGGGCAGGATGCCCAGGCGATCCTCGACGTTGTCACCAAAGACCCACAGGAAGATCATGTTGCCGATCAGGTGCAGCCAGCCGCTGTGGATGAACATGGCCGTCACCAGGGTGATGGCGGCGCCGAGGCTGGGGGCGCCCAGCAGGCGCTGCGGGATGAGCGCCGCCGAGGCTATAAAGACGTCCTGGGCCTCGGGCGTCAGTGTCAGCTGGTACAGGAACACCCCCACGTTCATCAGGATCAGGCCTACCGTGGCTACGGGGAACGACCGACGGGGGTTTACGTCTCCGATCGGGATCATGGCGTTGGCTCCGTGTTTGCTCAGTGCACCGCCGCATCATACCACAGGCGTACCGGTAACGGACACCTCCCGAGCTGCGGCCGCCCGCCCGGCGGGCGGCGGGCCGGAACGGTTGACAGGCCATCCCCTCAGAACCTAGAATGGCCCGGCCTGGGAACGACATCTCCTGCCCCGACTTGCGATGAAAGGAAGATGCATGGAACCTCCCCGCCAGGAGTACCCGCGGCCCCAGTTGGTGCGTGAGCGCTGGCTCAACCTCAATGGGCGTTGGGCCTTCGAGTTTGACCCCGGACGGAGCGGCATCCAGCGCGGCCTGCCCCAGGCCGACCGCTTGCACGGCGAGATCCTGGTGCCCTTTTGCCCCGAAAGCCGCCTATCCGGCATAGGCGATGTGGACTTTCATGCCGGGGTCTGGTACCGGCGGACCTTCCGCATTCCTGAGGAGTGGGAGGGTAGCCGTGTGCTCCTGCACATCGGCGCGGTCGACCACGACGCCTTCGTCTGGGTGAACGGGCGCCTCGCCGGGCGCCACCGTGGCGGCTATACGCCGATCTCCCTGGACGTCACCGATTATCTGGCCCGCGGTGAGAACGTCCTGACCGTCCACGCCCAGGACGAGACCCGCGACCCCCTGGTGGCCAGCGGCAAGCAGTGCCCGGACTATGAGTCGCGGCGCTGCCACTACACGCGCACCACCGGCATCTGGCAGACCGTCTGGCTCGAGCCGGTGCCGCAGACCTATCTCCGCAGCCTGCGGCTGACGCCTGACCTGCGCGGCGGGCGTCTGCTCGTCGAGGCGCGCCTCGGTGGCCGCGGAGGGCGCGGGCGACTGCAGGCCCGGGCCAGCCTGGGCGGGGCGCCGATGGGCGAGGCCCAGGTCGCCGTGGCCGGGCAGACGGCCTACTTGGTGCTGCCCCTGGCTGAAGTGCATCCCTGGGGGCCTGGGCACCCGACCCTGTACGACCTCGCGCTCACCCTGCAGGGCGACGGCGGCCGCCCCGACGAGGTCTCTAGTTACTTTGGCCTGCGCTCCACCGGCATCCATGGCCGGGCCCTCACCCTGAACGACGAGGTCCTCTATCAGCGACTGGTGCTCGACCAGGGCTTCTACCCGGACGGCATCTACACGGCTCCGTCGGATGAGGCGCTCAGGAACGACATCGTGATCTCCCAGGGGTTGGGCTTTAACGGGGCCCGCCTGCACGAGAAGGTGTTCGAGCCGCGCTTCCTCTACTGGGCCGACCGCCTCGGCTACCTGGTATGGGGGGAGTTTGCCAACTGGGGGCTGGACGTCAGCCGGCCCGAGGCGCTCGAGGTGTTCCTGCCCCAGTGGCTGGAGGCCCTCGAGAGGGACTACAGCCATCCTTCGCTGGTGGGCTGGTGCCCGCTCAACGAGACCCAGGTGGACCAGGACCCGGAGGTCGTCCGGAACATCTACCGCGTCACCAAGGCGGTCGACGCCACCCGCCCGACCATCGACACCAGCGGGTACCAGCACGTCGAGACCGACATCTATGACGTCCACGACTACAACCAGGACGTGACGACCTTCCGCGCCCGCTACGACGCCTTGGCGCGCGGCGAGGAGCCCTTCCGCAACCGACCCGACCACGACTGCGCCTACCAGGACGGGCAGCCCTACTTTGTCAGCGAGTACGGCGGCATCTGGTGGAATCCGAAGCAGCAGGATGAACGAGGCTGGGGCTATGGCGGGGTGGCCGGGCGCCCGCGCTCTCCGGAAGAGTTCCTGGCGCGCTACGAGGGGCTGACCAAGGCCCTGCTGGAGAACCCGCGCATCTGCGCGTTCTGCTACACGCAGCTGTACGACGTGGAGCAGGAAGTGAACGGCCTCTACACTTACGACCGCACCCCCAAGTTCGACCCTGCTCTGCTGCGACGGATCAACGCTGCACCCGCCGCCATCGAGGGATAAGAGGACGAGGAGGAACGAGTTATGGCGCTCTTGGGGGACGAGGATCGCCGCTTCCTGACGGAGCATCTGGCCCATTCTCTGGACAAGCCGGTCAGGCTGCTCTTTTTCACCCAGACTATTGCCTGCCAGTTCTGCAAGGAGACGGGCCAGATCCTCGAGGAGGTCGCCTCCCTTGCGGACA
The DNA here is from genome assembly GCA_012513595.1 of Chloroflexota bacterium. The sequence goes on along the minus strand of JAAZBY010000689.1, from coordinate 583 downwards.
AGATCACTCTGGAGACGTACGACTTTGTGGCCGACAAGCCGGTGGCGGAGGAGTTCGGCATCGACAAGATCCCTGCGACCGTAGTGATGAGCGACGTCGACCACGGCATTCGCTTTTACGGCATCCCCTCGGGGTACGAGTTCACCTCGCTGATCGAGGCGATCGTGAGCGTCTCCACCGGAGAGACGGGGCTATCTGCCGAGAGCCTGGAGGTGCTGGGCCGCCTCACCGAGCCGGTCCACCTGCAGGTGTTCGTGACGCCTACTTGTCCGTACTGCCCATCCGCGGTGCGGATGGCCCACAGTGCGGCGCTGGCCAGCGACCAGGTGCGCGCCGACATGGTCGAGTCGATCGAGTTCCCGCACCTGGCCGGCAAGTACAGCGTGTATGGCGTGCCGCGCACGATCCTGAACGAGACCGTCCACCTGGAAGGGGCGGTGCCCGAGCCCCTGTTTATGGCCAAGGTGCAGCAGGCCGCGGGCCTGCTGACGGAGGACGAAGTGCAGGCCCTCTTCCGAGAGGCCGCCGCGCCGACCGAGGCCGTGGAGGGCCCCGCAGAGGGCTGATCTGCCGGCCCCACCCT
>JAAZBY010000688.1 GCA_012513595.1 Chloroflexota bacterium | reverse complement strand
GCGCGGCAGACCGCGAAGCCGCGCGGCAAGAGCCTGGGCCGGCTCAGAGGCTCGCCGCTGGCCGGACGAACGGCCGCGGCAGGCCTCGCGCCTTGTCGTCCCGAGCGCAGCGAGGGACCTCGTCTTCGCTGTTCTTCTGTGGTACCGCTAGGCAAAGAGGAGATTCCGGCCGGCGGACCGGCGGCTCCGCAGACTCCGCTCGGAATGACAACGGTAGCGTCGCCGTCTTGCGCCAGGCCCGCGGGACGACACACGGGGCCAGCCCTTGCCCGCCCCGCGGCGGGGGACTACACTCCCAGGCGCCGGGCGCGTTGGGCCCCGGCGAGCCGGGAGGAAGCCGCATGGAGCCGAAGGAACGCACCTACCTCAGGGAGCTGGCCAAGCAGCAGGCCGACTATGCCCGCCTGCCGGTAATGGCCGAGCGGGCCGCGCGCTGGAAGGCGCACAACTCTTGCGCCCAGGGCCGGCCGATGGTCGTCATCGAACTGGGCACCTTCCTGCGCGACTTCTTGCCCGAGCCGCGCTGTACCAGCCCCGAGGCCCAACGCATCGAGCACCAGCTGCTCGTCTGGATCCGCAACCACGAACTGGTCGACGATGACAAGGTCGTGCCCGACACCTACGCCGTGACCACCCGCATCGAGCACCAGCTCTGCGGGCTGGACCTGCAGGCCGAACGGGCCACCGACGAGCAGGGCCGCGCCATCGGCTACCACTTTGACCAGCCCATCCACGACCTGCGCACCGACTGGGGCCTGGTGCGCCCCTCGCGCTGGTGGGTCGACCGGGAGGGCACCGCCCGCGAGGCCGCGTTGGCCCAGGACGTCCTGGGGGACATCCTCCCCGTGGTGGTGCAGAACCGCAGCCTCGACTGGGGCGGGATGCTCTCCTGGCGGGCGCTGCGGCTGATGAGCATGGAGGGGATGCTCACGGCGCTGTACGACACGCCCGACGAGTTCCACCGGCTGATGGCCTTCCTGCGCGATGACCTCCTCAACTACATGCGCTGGCAGGAGGAGGAGGGCCTGCTGACCCTGAACAACGGCAACCACTACGCCGGGGCCGGCTCTTACGGCTATACCGACGAGCTGCCGGCCGAGGGGTTCGCCGGGGTGGTGCGCCTGCGCGACCGCTGGCACAACCTCAACTCGCAGGAGACGGTGGGCGTCTCCCCGCGCATGTTCCAGGAGTTCTACTCACCGTACTATAACGACATCGCCCGGGAGGCGGGGCTGGTCTACTTTGGCTGTTGCGAGCCGGTCCACGCCCTGTGGGAGGCGAGCCTGCGCACCATGCCGAACCTGCGCAAGGTGTCGATCTCACCCTGGTGCGACGAAGCCTACATGGGCGAGGCGCTGCGCGGGGAAAAGATGGTCTACTCGCGCAAGCCGATGCCGCAGTTCCTGGGCGTGGGCGCCGGGTGGGACGAGGAGGGCTTTGCCGCCCACGTAGGGGGGACGCTGCGCGCCGCGCGCGGCTGCACGGTCGAGTTCATCTACCGGGACGTGTACACCATCGGCGGGGACCTGCACAAGCCGGGCAAGGCGGTGCGGACGATCCGCCGCATGGTGGACGAGGTGTGGGGGTAGGGGAGGCGCCGGCGCCAAGGGGTCGGCGGCGGAGGACTGCTCTAGACCCCCGGGGCCTTGGGGCCGCGGACGGCCCTCAGGCGGTCCGCGCGCGGGACCCCGGGGGTCTACAAGACGGCGAGCCTCACTGCGCTGGCGATAGGCCTGCCGCTCTTTAGACCCCGGGGGTCGTGATGCGCTGCCCGCGCCTACTCGAGCCGGGAGCCCTCCATGGCCGAGCCGACCAGGCGCCGGTAGCGCTCCAGCAGGCTGCCGGGGGCCAGGCGGGTGCTCTCCGGCAGCTGCCAGGCCTGGCGGCGCCGGGCCAGCACCTCCTCGGGCACGCGGAGGTCCACCGTGCCGGCGGGGATGTCGATGGCGATGGTATCGCCCTCCTCCACCAGGGCCAGCGGCCCGCCCAGGTAGGCCTCCGGCGTGATGTGCCCGATGCAGGCGCCCTGGGTGGCGCCGGAAAAGCGCCCGTCGGTGACCAGGGCCACCGAGCGGCCCAGCCCCATGCCGATGATCGCCGCGGTGGGCAAGAGCTGCTCGCGCATGCCCGGGCCGCCCTTGGGCCCCTCGTAACGGATCACCACCACATCGCCGGGGCGCACCTGGCCGCCAAAGATGGCCGCCACGGCGTCTTCCTCATGGTCATAGACGCGCGCCGGCCCGGCGTGCACCAGCATCTCCTCGGCCACGGCGGCGCTCTTGACCACGGCGCCCTCGGGGGCCAGGCTGCCGCGCAGGATGGCCAGGCCGCCGCGCGGGGAGAGGGGGCTCCCCACCGGGTGGATCACCTCGGGCCGGGCCACCCCACGGCCGGCGACGTTCTCGGCCACGGTGCGGCCGGTGACGGTGAGGCACTCTCCGTGCAGGAGGCCGTGGCGGAGGAGCTCCGCCTCGAGCGCCGGGATGCCGCCCGCCTCGTGGAGGTCCTCGGCAAAGTAGTCGCCGGCCGGCTTGAGCAGGACCAGGTGCGGCACCCGCGCCGCCGCCGCTGAAAAGTCGTCCATGGTCAGGCGGATGCCCACCTCATGGGCGATGGCCGGCAGGTGCAGGCAGGTGTTGGTCGACCCGCCGATGGCCATGTCGACAGCGATGGCGTTCTCAAAGGCGGCACGGGTCATGATGTCGCGCGGGAGGAGGCCACGCTCGAGCATGGCCATGAGGAGGTGGGCGGAGCGGCGGGCCAGCGCCAGGCGGGCGCCGTCGACGGCGGCGGTGAGGGCGCCGTCGGGGAGGATCATGCCGAGCGCCTCAGTGAGCATGTTCATGGTGTTGGCGGTGCCCATCATGGCGCAGGAGCCCGGCCCCGGGACCGCGGCGCGGGCCAGCGCCTCGAGCTCCGCGGCGGGCAGGGCGCCGCTCTCGACCCGCCCCTCGGCCTCGATGACGTCGGTATAGCAGACGCGCCGGCCGCGGTGGCAGCCGGCGGCCATCGGCCCGCCAGAGACGAGGATGGCCGGGATGTTGAGCCGGCCGGCGGCCATTAACATGCCGGGGGTGATCTTGTCGCAGTTGGTGACCAGGACCAGCGCGTCGAGGGCGTGCGCGGTGACCATGAGCTCGATGGAGTCGGCGATCATCTCGCGAGAGACCATCGGCATGCGCATGCCGGCGTGGCCGGTGGCCAGGCCGTCGCAGATGGCGATGGAGGGGAACTCGAGGGGGGTGCCGCCGGCCTCGGCGAGGCCCTGCTTGACGGCGGCGACGACCGGCTGCAGGTGGACGTGGCCGGGCACCAGCTCGTTGAAAGAGTTGACGACGCCGACGAGGGGCTTGCGCAAGTCGGCGCGCTCCCAGCCCATGGCGTAGAAGAGGGAGCGGTGCGAGGCGCGGGCGACGCCCTCGGTCATCAGGGCGGAGCGCAGCGGCGGCTGAGGGTGGGTCCGATCGGTCATGGGTGATCCTCCTGGTGTACGGTTGTGGCCCGCGTCGGGGGCGTGGGCGGCCGGGTGGTCAGTCTTCGTGCCTTCGCGACTCTGGCCGCGCCGGCAGGCCCCTTGGGCTGCGGCGGCTTGCCGCCGCTTTGGCGCGCCCAGCGCGGCGCAGGCAGAGGGGCTTGCCCCGACCGGTATGGGCCGCGGGATGGGGCGCCGCACTTCTCTAGGACCCGCCTGCGGAGCAGCTCGGCGGGGCTCCCCCCGCATGGGGGGAGCCCCCGGCGCCCGGCCGGCTGCGAAGCTCTGCGCCGGCCTAGAGGCCTGCCTCGCCGGAGCGGCGCTGGGGCGCCGCACTTTTCTGAAAACAGGCTCGCCGCAGCCGCCCGGGCGGGGCTCCCCCCGTTCGGGGGGCAGGCAAGACCCCGCCCTACAAGGAACGCCGGCTAAAGCCGGCTCACGGAGCATATACGCGTCTTGAGCCCCCTTTAGGGGGCGTTACTGGTAGCCAGGGGTCTTTAGCCCCTGGCGCACGGACGGCGGCGAGCCTGCGTGCCGGCCTAGAGGTCTGCCGCGCCGGAGCGGCGCTGGGGCGCCGCACTCCATATCGGCCCGCCGCGCGCCCCGTTCTCGTGCCTGCCGGTGTGCGGCCCGCTGCACGTGACGACGCCATACCGGCCCGCCG
>JAAZBY010000687.1 GCA_012513595.1 Chloroflexota bacterium | reverse complement strand
CGGACGTGTTCAACCTCTGGATCGTGAACGGCGAGATCGACTACCAGGGACGCCACGTGGACATCGGCTCCTACACGCTGTACAAGGAGAGCGAGGCCAAGGGCGAGTACAAGGTGGTCACCGGTATCACCGCCAACCACGATGCCCTGCAGCTGAACCTGACCACCAAGGAGCCGCGCCTGCGCGAGTTCTTCCAGGACCGCAACGTGCGCATCGCCATCTCCCACGCCATCAACCGCGAGGAGATCAACGAGCTGGTGTACGACGGCATGATGACGCCGCGCCAGTACTCGCCGATCGAGCAGTCGCCGAACTACTACGAGAAGCTCTCCAACGCCTACATCGAGTTCGACCCGGAGCTGGCCAACCAGCTGCTCGACGAAGCGGGCTACTCTGAGAAGGACGGGGAAGGCTTCCGCAAGTTCAAGGACGGCGAGACGATCTCCATCACCATCGAGGGCACGGCGCAGGCTGGCGACCCGACCGAGGACTCGGTCCAGCTGGTCTGCAAGTACCTCGCGGACGTGGGCATCAAGGCCGCCTACCGCTACTTTGAGCGCTCGCTCTACACCGAGCACTATGAGGCCAACGAGATCCAGGCAGCCTGGTGGGGCGGTGACCGCACCGTTCTCCCCTTGCTTGACCCGGGCATCTTTGTCGGCACCACCCTCGACCGTCCGTGGGGCGTGGCCTGGGGCAAGTGGCGCTCCTCGGTCGGCAAGGACGTGAACGGCGAAGAGCCGCCGGCGGGCCACTGGATCTGGGACATCTGGAAGATCGCCGATGACGCGGCACTGATCACCGACGAGGCCGAGCGCAACGCCAAGTTCCAGGAACTCCTGGAGGTGTGGGCGACCGAGCTCCCGATGATCGGCGTCCTGGGGCAGAAGCCTCTGCTCGTCATCCTCAAGGATGGCATGCGGAACTACCTCCCCGGCTACCCGGCGGACGACCGCCTGAAGGACGAGAACCTCCAGTCTCCCCAGCTCCTGTTCTGGGAGTAGGGCCCAACTGCCCGGCTATGCGCCGGACCGCCTAGCGTATGAACCAACGAGGGGCAGGTCGCTTGACCTGCCCCTCGCTTTGCCTGAAGGTAGCGTACTGCGCTTGGCCGGCGCCTGGCCGTCCGGCCAGGGGGTAGACCGGCCCGCCGCCCAGCAGCATAGCCGACCAGAGCGACGTTCCCGGGTCCGCGGAACCTGCTAGGCTGGCAGTGTGCGTCGCAGGCACTGCCAGCCCAGAGCAACCCGCGCCCGAGATCCCGCGGTCGGAGACGTCAGTGCTGCGGAACCCAAGCGCGTGCCGGCACGTCCTATAATGAGGAGCTGCAGGCTCCGCTCTGTTCGTCTCGGCTGGGCGCCAGTGTCACCCGATAACCGTAGCAGCACAAGGAGTACCGTTGCGAATGCCAAGCAGGATACGATCGTGCGCCCTGATGGCGCTGATGGTCGCGGTGGCCCTGGCGGGGTGCCGCACGTCTACCGAACCCGCCACAACCTCGCTGCTGTTCACCGAGGCGCAGGTACAGCGCGCCGACATGGCGCAGGTCGTACAAGCCTTTGGGCAGGTGTCGGCCCTGCAGGACCGTTTCCTCACCTACGAGACGGTCGGCGGGCGCCTTCTCGAGGTTCTGGTGCAGGTGGGCCAGCAGGTGCACGAGGGCGACGCCATCGCTCAGCTGGATACGGCCCCCCTGGAGCGCCAGCTGCTCGAGGCCGAGGCTGACCTGGGCGTCGCCGAGGCCGTTCTCCGT
>JAAZBY010000686.1 GCA_012513595.1 Chloroflexota bacterium | reverse complement strand
CTTCCGTCTCGCCGCCGCCGGCCGGGTGCAGGGGGTGGTCTCGGCGCCGATGAACAAGGAGGCCTTCCACCTGGCGGGCTACGACTACCCGGACGAGATGGCCTACATGACCGATCTGACGGCCAGCCCCGACACCTACACCCTGGGCGTCATGGGCCGCGTCTGGACCACCAGGCTGGCCGAACACGTGCCCTTTCGCGCCATCGCCGACCTGATCACCCGCGATAGCGTCCTCCGGCATACCAGGCAGCTACACGCGGCCCTCCGAAAGGTCGGCCAAGGGGCGCCGCGCATCGCCGTCGCGGCCCTGAACGTCCATGGCGGCGAGGGCGGCCTGTTCGGCCGGGAGGAGATCGAGCAGATTGCCCCGGGCGTAGCCGCTGCCCGCGCCGAGGGGATTGACGCGAGCGGGCCGCTGCCGGCCGATTCGGTGTTCGCGCGCGCCCTGGCGGGCGAGTTCGACGGCGTGGTGGGCATGTATCACGACCAGGTCAACATTCCTTCCAAACTGCAGCCCATGGGAGAGCGCGCCACGGTGTTCATGGGGCTGCCGGTCCCTTGTGGCACCACGGCACACGGCTCGGCGTTTGACATCGCCGGCCGCGGCATCGCCGACCCGAGCGTCCTACACGCCGCCCTTGACTGCACCATCCGGCTCAGCTCGTGATAGGCAGACCATCTCACAGTCGGTAATGCCTGAATCTCAAATCCATAGTCGCATACGGGAGCACATACTATGACACGCAACTGGCCCCTGCTACACCGTCAGGTCTGTTTCGGAGAGTCGGGCGGGCGGATTATCTGGCAGCCGCGCATCCAGTGTTGGCTGACCGATAAGCGCTTCGCCGGCGAAGCACTGCCCGAGCCGTACGAGGGCCTGTCTGAGGCGGACATCTTCCGCTCGCTGGACTGCTCGGCGCGCATCTACCAGTTCAACGGCGCCTTCCGGGCTGAGGAGCACTCGGCGGTCTATACCACCCGCCGCGCCCTGAACGCGACCGATACGGAGGTCACCACGCACACTCCCGTCGGCAAACAGGTGGAGGTGTTGCGCAGCACGCCCAACTCTCCCCGGCAGATCCACGTCAAGTGGTCCATCACCACGCCGGAGGAGATGCGCGTGGCCACCTGGCGCGCCGACCATACCGCCTGGCACTGGGACCAGCAGGCCTATGACGCCGTGTTTGCCGAGTGGGGCGACCTGGGCGCGCCGACCATGTACATGCCACGCATCAATATCCAGGATTTGTTCATTAACACCATGGGTGTGCAGAACGCCATCTATGCCCTCTACGACTGGCCCGATGAGGTGGCGGCTTATTTCCGCGCCCTGGACGACTCGCACGCCCGCATGATCGAGGTCATCAACGCCTCGCCGGTCGACATCATCAACTTTGGAGACAACATCCACTGCGGCACGCTGCCGCCGCGCCTCTTCCGTCAGTACGTCATGCCGGCCTACCACCGGCGCATCGACGCGCTCCACGCGGCGGGCAAGTTCGTCTACGCCCACTGGGACGGTGACACCCGCACCCTGCTCCCCCTGGCCCACGAGACCCGCCTCGACGGGATCGAGGCGATCACCCCGCAGCCTCAGGGAGACGTGACGCTTGAGGAGATCCTCGCCGGCCTGGGCGACGACATGGTCCTCGTCGACGGCCTGCCGGCCATCCTCTTTGACGAAATCTACCCCGTCTCGATGCTGGAGGACTATACCCACCGCCTCATCGAGATGTTCTCCCCGCGGCTGGTCCTGGGCATCTCGGACGAGATCTCTTCCACCGGGGATATCGAGCGCGTCCGCGTGGTGGGCCAGATCGTCGACGCCCACAACGCCCGCTTCGAGTGACCGTCATCTGTCCATCCATAGATCCCCTGGAGGAACTGCTGTGACGTCTCAGAAACCCGAGTGCCCCGAGACCTCCGCCCGCGCGCTGACGCTGCTGCGCTTCATGGCCGATGAGGCCCCGGGCCTGCCCCTCTACCGCGACACTCTGCGCTCCGCATGGGGCGTGGTATACCTCGAGTTCCCCAAACTGGAGCTCGAGGCCCGCGGGGAGAGCGCCCCGCCCCTGGTGATGGAGCACTTTTCCCGGGCTCTCGAACACATCCGCCGGCGCCTGGATTGCTGCGACTTTAGCATGGCGGCGCTATTGCGCATGCTCTATCGCTACCCGAACTCGCGCCTGCTTACCCCCGAACTGCGTGAGGCGATCGCCGAGGCCTGCATCGGCCACATCTACTGGCTGACCGAGCCGGGCGAAGAGCACATGTGCTTCTGCACCGAGAACCACCAGATCATCCACCACACCAACGAGCTTCTTGCCGGGCAGCTCTTCCCTGACCGCGTCTTAACCAACAACGGGCAGACGGGCCGCTGGCACCGGGAACACGCCGAAAAGATGATCGCACGCTGGCTGGATTGGCGCATCCGCTTCGGCTATAGCGAGTGGAACTCGGACTGCTACTATGACGAGGACCTCATGGCCCTGCCCAACCTCGTCGACTATGCCGAACGCGAGGACTTTAGCCGGCAGGCCACCGGCCTCCTGGACCTGACCTTCCTGCACATCGGCCTGAACTCCTTCCGCGGCACCGTCGGCTCGACCCACGGCCGCACCTACACGCGCTTCACCCTCAACCCGCGCAACGAGCCGACCTCCGCCCTCGGCTGGCTGATGTGGGGGCTGGGCCACTACCGCGAGAAGATGAGCCCTTCCGCGCTGATGATGACCACCTGTTCCTACCGCCTGCCGGAGGCCGTCCGCCGCGTCGCCACCGATCTGCCCGCCGAGTTGGAGAATCGCGAGCGCCACTCCCTCGACGCGGAGGAGGCCCTCGACCACGGCGTGGACCCCGCCAGCCTGGACGACATCGGCTTCTTCTGGGGCGCCCAGCTGTTTGACCATCACCTGGTGATCGACACCTCGATGCGCCTCTGCCCGGAAAAGCACAACATGTACCCGCGCATCAAGGCCTTCAACGACCATCAGAAGGAGGCCGAGCGGCTCGGCCTGCCCTTCGAGCGCGACCCTGACAACACCGCGATGAGCAAGGTGAACGTCTACACCTTCCGCACGCCCGACTATATGCTCTCCTGTGCGCAGGACTTTCGTAAGGGAAAGCACGGCTTCCAGCAGCACATTTGGCAGGCCACCCTGGCCGACCGCGCCGTCGTCTACACCACGCAGCCCGGCGCCCGAGACATCGGCCAGAGCCGGCCCGACTACTGGCACGCCAACGCCTTCCTGCCACGGGCCGCCGCGCACCGCAACGTCCTGGTCTGCCTGTACCGCTTTGACCCGGCCCTGTCGCACATGTGGTTCACCCATGCCTACTTTCCACAGTTCGCCTTTGACGAGTGGACTGAGCGGGACGGCTGGGTGTTTGGGCGCAAGGGGGACGGTTACGTCGCCCTGCGCTCGCTGAACCCGATGCGCTGGGCGGCCCCACGCGACGACGTCGTCGAGATCATCCGCCCGCTCGACGCCCCGGCCGGCTGGGCGCCCGGCCCGCACGAGCTCGTCGCCCTGGGCCCCAAGAACGCCTGGGTGTGTGAGCTCGGCAACCCCGCCAGCCACGGCTCCTATGCCCGCTTTGTGGACAAGATCGCCAGCGCCGGCCTGGCCGGTGACGCCGTGGAGCTGACCTACGAATCGCCCTCGCTGGGGCGCGTCGAGTTCGACTGGGAGGGCGACCTGCGCGTGGACGGGCAGATCATCCGCCTTG
>JAAZBY010000685.1 GCA_012513595.1 Chloroflexota bacterium | reverse complement strand
CCGGGTGGACCACTTTGTGCGCACCCTGCCGGAGGGGTACGGCCTGGTGCTCAACGAAGAGGCCACCAACATCTCCCAGGGGCAAAAGCAGTTGCTGACCATCGCCCGGGCGATTCTGATCGACCCGAGCATGCTGATCCTGGATGAGGCCACCAGCTCGGTCGACACGCGCACCGAGGTGCTGATCCAGGAGGCGATGGTGGAGCTGATGCAGGGGCGCACGAGCTTTATCATCGCGCACCGGCTGTCGACGATCCGCAGTGCCGACGTGATCCTGGTGATGAACGAGGGGGACATTGTAGAGCAGGGGCAGCACGAGGAGTTGCTGGCCCGCGGCGGGTTCTACGCCGAGCTGTACAACGCCCAGTTCGAGCGGGTGGAGGCGTAGGGGGCCGGCGCCCCACGCACGCCCCCCGGGGTCGCACCTCACGACCCCCGGGGTCTTCCGCTCCTCACTCACGACCCCCGGGGTCTTCCGCGCGTCTTCGCGGTCTGCCGCGCGTCTTCGCGGTCTGCCGCGCGTCTTCGCGCGGGACCCCGGGGGTCCAAAAGACGGCAGGCCCTCCGGTCGCAGCAGCAGGGCTCGCCGCCTGTAGACCCCCGGGGTTCCGCCCGAAGCGGGCGGGAAACCCCGGGGGTCATGAAAGGCTAGACGGCAGGCTTTCCGATCGCAGCAGTGGGGCGGCGCCGCCCTCTCGACCCCCGGGGTCTTCCGGCCGTCTTCGGCCGGGACCCCGGGGGTCATGAAGGGGCTACCGCTTCGGCTGGCCGGAGCGGGACACGTCCGTGTCGAGGATGATCGTCACCGGGCCGTCGTTGGCCAGCGAGACGACCATGTGGGCGCCAAAGCGCCCCGTCTGCACGTCCGCCAGGCCCTCGGCGCGGAGGAGCGCCACAAAGCGCTCCACGAGCGGCTCGGCCACCGCCGGCAGCGCCGCATCGGTGAACGACGGCCGCCGGCCGCGCCGCGCGTCCCCATAGAGGGTGAACTGGGAGATCACCAGCGCCGCGCCGCCGACGTCGAGGAGGGAGCGGTCAAAGCGGCCCTCGTCATCGGCAAAGATGCGCAGGTTGGCGGCCTTCTGGGCCAGCCAGGCGGCCTCCTCCTCCCCGTCCCCCTCGCGGACGCCCACCAACAGCACCAGCCCCGGCCCGATCTTGCCGAGCACCTCACCGTCGACGGAGACCTCGCCGCGCGCCACGCGTTGTAGCACCGCTCGCATACTGACCCTCCCCGGCCCGCCCCCGCGGCAGCGTTTGGCACTTGCTGGGGAGGGCCTGTCGGACTATAGTGGATGGGCAACACGTTGTCACCACACAGGGGTGTCTACCGTGGTCAAGCTGATCGTCACCTGGAACATCCGCGACGGCCAAGAGTCCGAGTTCCTCGAGTTCGTGAACAACGACTTTACCCGCCTGTTCCTGGCCATGAACGTCCAGCCGACGGAGGCCTGGTACGCGATCTGGGGCCAGGGGCCGCAGGCCATGATCTGCGGCGTCTCCAAGGATCAGGCCGCCATGGAGGCCTCGATGGCCTCGAGCGAGTGGGAAGAGGTACGCACCAAGATCGGCCAGTTTGCGGAGAACGTGGCCTACCGCGTGGTGGCCAAGAGCGACGGCTTTCAGCTATAGGCCTCGCCGCAGGCGGGCATGAAAAGAGCTCCGAGGACCCCGGCCGTCAAGGCAGGGGCTCGGAGCTCTTGTTGTTCCCATTTAGGACTCGGCCGCGGCCTTGCTCGCCGGCTTGTCGGCGGGGGAGGAGGAGCCCTTCTCGGCGGCCGGGGCCGCATCGGCCTCGCCGTTCTTCTTGCCGGGCAACGCGGTGGACGAGCCGGCGCGGTTGTCCGTCACGTAAAAACCGGAACCCTTGAAGACGATCCCGACGGGAAAGATCACCCGGCGGACGGGGCCGCTGCACTCGGGGCAGGTCTTGATGGGGTCCTCGGAGAAATGCTGGAAGCGTTCAAACGTGACGCCACACTCTTCACACTTGTACCCATAGGTCGGCATGCGTCATTCCCTCTGCAACTGCTGTTTCCGGCGGCGGGCCTGCCTCAACCACCCGGCTGGGGCCGACCGGACTCACAATTGGGCATTATAGCCGAAAAGGGCGGGAGGCTCAAGTTGGGCGGCCGCGCGTGGGGGGCATAGGACGGCGGGACGACAAGGCGCGAGGCCTGCCGCGGCCGTTCGGCAGGGCAGCGGCGCTGTCGCGCCGGCCCAGAGGTCTGCCGCGCACCCCGTCTTCATGCCTGCCGGCGTGCGGGCCGGCGCACGGGACGACTCCACTTTGGCGCTGCGCGGCCTCACCCCTCCCCCAGCACCTCCGTCAGCCGCAGCCATTCCGCAACCGAGAGCGTCTGGGCGCGGCGGGAGGGGTCGATCCCCGCGCGCCCCAGCGCCGCCGCGGCCGCCGCGCGCCCCAGCGCCAGCCCCGCGCCCAGCGAGTTGGCCAGCTGCTTACGCTTCTGCCCGAAGCCCGCCCGCACCACGCGGAAGAACTGCTCCCGCACCGCGGCAGGCACCAGCGGCTCATCGTACACGCGCACCCGCACCACGGCGGAATCCACCTTGGGCGCCGGGTAAAAGGCCCCCGCCGGCACCCGCGCCACGATCTCCGGCTGGCCGTACACCTGCACGCTGACGGCCAGCACGCTCAGGCCCCCCGGGGCGGCCACCAGCCGCCCGGCCACCTCCCGCTGCACCATGACGGTCATCAGCGTCGGCCGCTGCGACCCCTCCAAGAGGTGCCGCAGCGCCGCCGAGGTGATGTAGTAGGGCAGGTTGGCCACCACCTTGAACTGCGGCGCCGCCCCCAACCCCAGGCACGCGGCCACCGTCTCGGCCGGGTCCACCGCGAGGATGTCCGCCTCAACCACGTGGACGTTGCCCAGGTCCCCGAGGCGCTCGGCAAGGATGGCCACCATGCGCCCGTCCAGCTCGACGGCCACCACGCCGCGGCAGGCCTCGGCCAGGCGGCGGGTCATCAGCCCCAGGCCGGGCCCCACCTCCAACACGACGTCACCCGGCCCCAGCTCTGCCGAGGCCACGATCCGCTCGAGCACCCGCTCTGAGATGAGAAAGTTCTGCCCCAGCCCCTTGGAGGGGCGGATGCCGTACTGCCTGAGGATCCCGACAACGTCCACGCGCGGCGGCCTACTCTTTCTCTACCGGGGTGTTGGGCACCTGCCAGAGGATCCGGTCGCGCGAGGGGATGGGGTCCAGGAGGTAGACGTCCACCCATTTGCGCCACAGGACGAGGTTATCCAGGTCGTAGCAGAGGTCGATGCGGCGCCATAGGATGGCGCTGCCGGTATCGGCGGCCACGGCCGGCCCGTAACCGGGCACGTAGAGGGGCTGGCGCAGGTTGATGACGCGGGGGTCCACCGCCACCAGGCCCTTGCGCGCCGGCCAGCCGAGGCGCGTGAGCCCGTAATGGGGCGAGTTGAGCGGCGTGCCGGCCGTGGGGGCGTTGTACGAGGTGGCCAGCATGCGCAGGACGCGCCAGTAGGAAAGGGTCCCGTAAGGCGTGTCGAGCGAGCGCAACACGACGCGGGTGCCATAGTGCATGGCCCGGTGGATCGGCTGCCGCTCTAGCCAGGTCCCCTCGACGGCGCGGGAGGTCTCGATGCCGTTCTCATAGTGGACGCGGATCCTGGTGCGCGAGGCGCCCTCCCGCCCCCAGTGGCGGATCTCGTGCTGGTCGATCTCCATCTCCGGGTCGGGCACCTGGACGACCTCAAAGGGGACGGGCTCCTCCTCAATAAAGTACTCGTCGTGGACGCGCACCACCGCGACGGTCATATCGCGAGCGAGGCTGCCCGCCTCGGGGCGCACATAGTCGTCCGCTTCGAGGGTGATCTCCTCCTCGGCCAGGAGCTCCTCGACCGTGGCCGAGTGCGTGCGCAGGCGGCGCGCCTGGCCGCCATCGTCGAGCACCACGGGCAGCGCCCGCGTGAGGCGCACGGTCATGCCGGCGGTGACCGGGGTATCCAGGGGTGGGGAGCACTTGTCCCCCTCATAGACGGTCAACCCCTCGCCAAAGAGGGCGGCGCCGACGGTGCGCGCCGTGGTGTAGAACTCGACGGCCACCTGCCCATCGTCGACGAGGAGGGGCACGGCCCGCTGGACGCGCACGATCAGCGGCTGGCGCAGCGCGGCGATCAGGTTCTGCGCCGTGACGCGGCCGGAGGGGTGCACGCTGGGCAGCGGGCCGTAGAGGTCGCAGGGCTCCTCGCGGAGGTAGTAGCGGTCCTCGGGGAGGTTGGGCACGCCGACGTCGGCCAGCGCCTCGACGACGCGCTCCGCCTGGGTGCGCACCTGGGCGACGGAGCCATCGTGGATGACGACGACGGTGCGCGCCACGCCGATGCGGATCGGCTCACCGGCCAGGAGCGCGTCGGACTCGGGGGCCACGCAGGTATCCTCGGGGGCCAGGGCCAGTTCCAGCTCGTTCAGCACGCCGCGGGCGGTGGACTCGCGGGTGCGGTGGGCCAGGCGGCGGCCGTTGATCTCGATCCACACGGTGCGCTGGGTGCCCAGGTAGACGAGGGCCAGGGCGCCCACCAGCGCCACGACGGCGACGATGGGCCAGGCCGTCGGGGCGCGCAGGGCGCGCCACAGGCGGGCCAGAAAGCGCCTGCCATCCAGGGTGAATCGTCTCACGGTGTTGAGTGCCTCCAAAGTGGTGGGGAGGGCGGCTCGCGGAGCACGGCTCGCGCGGCGCTCTCACCGGCCAGGCGCCCGCTGCTGAAGGCGAACTGCAGGTTGTAGCCGCCGGTCTCCCCGGCGACGTCGAGCAGCTCGCCGGCCAGGTAGAGCCCGGGGGCGACGCGCGAGGCCATGGTGGTGGGCTCCACCTCGCCCACGTCGACCCCGCCGACGGTGACCATCGCCTCACGCAGGGGGCGGGCTCGCGCCACCTCGAACTCGGCGCGCTTGGCCGCGGCCACCGCCATGGCGCGCTGGGCGACGGTGCACCGCGCGGCGCGCAGGTCGACCGGCAACCCGGCGCGGGCCACCAATGAGGCGGCCAGGCGGCGCGGCAAGAGGCCGGTAAAGAGGGCCTCCGCCATGGCCCGCCCGGCCTCAGCCTGCGCATGGCGCAGGAGCGCGTCGAGCTCGGCGTCGCTCAGGCTGGGAAACAGGTCGAGCCGGACGGTCAGCGGCCCCTCGGCCAGGGCGCGCGCCACGCGCAGGCTGAGGGTCAGCACCGCCGGGCCAGACAGCCCGACGTGCGTAAAGAGCAGCTCACCGCGCGTTTCGGCCAGCACGCGCCCGTCGCGGAGGGCGGTGGCGGTCACGTCAGGCAAAGACACGCCCGCCAGGCCGATGGGGCGCTGGGCGGTCTCCATCCCCGCCAGGCCCGCCGCCGGCGGGTGGACCTTGTGCCCCACCTCGGACGCCAGCAGCCAGCCGTCGCCGGAGGAGCCGGTCTGCGGGTACGACCAGCCGCCGGTGGCCAGGATCACGGCGTTGGCCTCGAGCACGTAGCCGCGGATGAGGAACGCGCCGCGGACGCGCCCCTCGTGGACGACCAGCCTGCGGACGCCGGCGGTGGTGCGCACGACGACCCCCTCGCGGCGGCACCAGGCGGCCAGGCAGGCCACGGCGTCGGCGGCGCGCCCGGAACGCGGGAAGACGCGGCCGTCGGGCTCCACGTCGAGCGGCAGCCCGAGCTCCTCAAAAAAGGCTGCGACCTCCTGCGGGCCGAAGCGGTACAGGGCGTTGCGGGCAAAGTACCCCTGGGGGCCCAGGTGGCGCACGTGCTCCTCGACGGGGGCGCAGTTGGTCAGGTTGCCGCGGCGGTTCCCGGCCCGGGCGAGCTTGCGGCCCACGGCGGAGGTCTTTTCCAGGAGGATGACCTCCAGGGGTTCGCCCTGTTCGCCGGCCACCTGGGCGGCGCGGCCGGCGGCCAGGAGCCCGGCCGCTCCGCCGCCAATGACCAGTACGCGCCGAGGTACCTCCGTGATAGCCTCCCGTCGGGTTGGTGACTCTACCGCTGCATTATACACGTGCGGGCGCCAAGCAAAAGGGCGGGCTGTTCGCCCGCCCTTTGCCGTTCAGGAAAAGTGGTCGTGCACCCTCTTTTGTGGCCACCCGCGCCGGCTTGGTCCGGCACGCCAGCTCAGGCCAGGCTGCCCCACGTCACCCGGAGGATACTG
>JAAZBY010000068.1 GCA_012513595.1 Chloroflexota bacterium | reverse complement strand
TCGCGGAGCGCCTCGTAAAGCGAGGCCTCGTCCATCTGCTCGGCCTCGCCGAGCAAGCGCTCGGCATCGTCACCCGCCGGAACGATCCCCTGTTGTAGCGCGGCCAGGAAGGCCTCGTGAGTTCCCAGCATGCGGCGCACCGTCGCGCGGAACGCCTCCACGCTGGATTCGAACCGCTTGAACAACATCACGCGCAACAGCCCGCTCAGGTTCTGCCCGGCCCTGCGCAGCTCGCTGTAGCGCTGCTCACGGCGGTGGGGGCGCAGCACATAGCAGCCCAGCCCGTAGCGCGCGTAGCGCAGGCACCCGTCGCTGGCCGCCCGGCCACCCGCCGGCGGCCCGCTCAGGCGCTGGCGGATATCGTCGTACAGCCCACTGTAGGTATCCTCGATGCTGTAGCGAATCGTGTGCAGCACGCGCTTGGGGAAGAACTGCTTGCGGCCGCCCACCTTGACGTAGGCGCGCCGCGCCCCGCTCTGGTACTGGTCCCATTGGGCCGGGTCCAGGCGCTCGTCCGTCTCGGCGTCGTACCCGTACTGGCGCAGGATGTCTCGCCGGCGCCGACGGATCAGGATATGCCCCAGGAGGTCGGGCAGGCGCCGCTGCCCCCCCTCGACCAGGTCAAAGAACGCGCGCAGGTCGGGAGGGTCGATGGGCAGGTGCGTCAGGTCCTGCTGGTGAAAGAGCTTGATCTGGCTGTAGATGTCCATCGCCGAGGTGTTCCGCGGGGTGGCCGTCAGAAAGACCGCCCGACGGTCGTTGGCGCCCAGGTAGGTCTGCAGCACGCGGTAGCGTTGGCTCTCTCGAGAGCGAAAGTTGTGGCTCTCGTCCACCAGCACCAGGTCGCAGTGCCCGTACACCGGGTGGTCGCGCAGCCACTGGTCACCAGAGTCCTCGTGCTCTCTCAGGTAACCCATGGAAAGGACGCGCGCGTTGAGGTTGTACCGCGCGCTAAAGCCCTCCCACATCCTGGTGAGCGGCGCCGGGCAGATGATCAAGGGCTGCGCGCGGCTGTCGATCACATAGTGCTTGAGCACCGCCGCGCCGATGTAGCTCTTGCCCAGGCCCACCACGTCCGCCACGAAGCAGCCGCCGTACGTGTCGATCATGCCGATGGCCTGCTGGACGGCACTCTGTTGGAACTCGGCCAACGCGTCGCTGATGTCCTCGGACCACAGGGCGCTATCGCCCTCCGACGCCTCCAGCCGCTCGCGCACCAGCTCGTAGAGCGTTTTCAGGTACACCTCGTAGGGGGTCACGGCGGCCCGCGCCCACGAGCCACCGAGCACGGTCATCAGGTGTTCGTCAAAGGGCTCTGCTTCTTCCCAGAGATCGTCGAACCAGGAAACCAGGGCGGCGTGGTTGGCGTCTCCGTGGACGACGACGTTCAGCTCCGTGTTGCTGGTGATGCCGGCCAGAGAGAGGTTACTCGAACCGACCACGCCGATCCCGGCCGTGGGAGGGGGCAGCGGCTGCCCCGTGGCAGAGTAGGCCGGCCCGTAGGTGCAGATATAGGCCTTGGCGTGCAGGCGCCCCCTGGTATAGATGCGCACGTGGACGCGCCCCGCGGCAATGAGGTCCGCCAGGACGGCGACGAGCCGTTCCGCTTGGTCCGACTGGTCCATGAGCGCGGCGGAGTCCGCCAGGCCCGCGGCGGTATCGCGGGCCATGCGCGCAGCCAGGTCCGCCCGGCGATACTGGAGGCCTTCGGCCTCCCGCTGGGCCTCGGCCAGGCTGTGGCAGCCCTCGGCGATCTGCTCGATCGTCTGGCGGTTGGTGGTGTTGCCGATCAGCAGGCGCAGCTCCTGAACATCGTCCAACACATCGGCGAGCGCCTCAAACCCGGAAAGGAAAAAGTAGCCGACCGCAAAGCGAGCCTGCGCCGTCGAGGGCAATATGGTGCGGATCCTGTCCAG
>JAAZBY010000684.1 GCA_012513595.1 Chloroflexota bacterium | reverse complement strand
GACCGTGGTGCAGCCCAAGATGTGGAACGCCGACCCCCAGGCCACCCGCGACACCTATCAGAAGCGCATCGACGATGCCTATGGCGAGTTCGAGCGCGAGTGGCGCCAGGCGCCGCACCTGCCTCCGCGCCCGACGCTGACGGACTGGATCCTCCTGAGCCACATGCGCGAGCATATGCAGGGCGGCGGCACAGCGACGGCCGGCGGTGGCGGCGCCACGCTGACCGGTGGCGCTGGCGCGCCGCTGGCCGGCCCCAGCGGGCCCGGGCCGCTGGCCCAGTCGGCGGAGGCGGCCCTTCGCCCGATCGAGAACATGGCCGGCAAGATCACCTCCAGCGTGGAAAAGACCATCAGCGGCACGGCTGAACGCCTCGAGAAGGGCGCCGCCGCCGTGCTGGGGGGCACGGTGCTGGGCGATATGCTGGGCCAGGGCGCCGCGCATTCGGCCTGCCACTCCGCCTGCCACTCGGCCTGCGTGCACGATGCCTGCCATTCGGCCTGCGTCCACGACGCCTGCCACTCGGCGTGCCACTCGGCCTGTGTGCACTCGGCGTGCCATTCGGCCTGCCACTCGGCCTGTGTGAGCCGCGTCTGATCGTCAGCATCTCATCCCGGGCTGGCCGCCCCGCGCGGCCAGCCCCTGGAAAGGCCCTGGACTGCCATGACTACGGCGGAACGTACCGGCACTGACCTGCAATCCCTGGCGAGCCAGCTGATCAACTCGAGCAGGGAATATGTGTACATCCGGCCCGAGGACGGGCTGATCATCCTGCGCCCCAACCGCCTGCACCACCTGAACAAGACGGCCACCGAGATGATGGCCGCCCTGTACAACGACCCGGAGGGCCCCAACGTCGACCGTGTGGTGGCGGAGGTTGCCGAGCGCTACAGCGCCAGGCCCGAGCGGGTCCGCGAGGACCTGCGGCAGCTCTTGGTCAGCGTGTCGGCCCTGTTGAACGGGGACGTGTGCGCCGCCCCCGCCGCGCGCATCACGCGCTTTGGCTCGCACCGGCGTGAGTTGCCCGTCCTGTCAGAGATCGCCCTGACCTACCGCTGCCAGCACCGCTGCACCTTCTGCTATGCCGACGCGCCGCGCCGCGGCAGCCAGGTGCCCGAGATGAGCACCGCAGAGGTCAAGGTCATCATCGACCGCATCTATGATGAGGCGCACTGCCCGACCCTGTCGTTCACCGGCGGCGAGCCGACCCTGCGCGAGGACCTGCCCGAGCTGGTCGCCTACGCCCAGGGCAAGGGCCTGCGGGTCAACCTGATCACCAACGGCTTCCGCTGTGCCGACGCAGACTATGTCCAGAGCCTGGCCGACGCCGGGCTCGACTCGGCGCAGCTCAGCCTGGAGGGCGGCTCGGCCGCGGTGCACGACGCCATCACCCGCCACCCCGGCTCGTGGGAGCGCGCCGTGCAGGGCGTGCGCAACCTGCGGGCGGCCAAGGTGCACACCCACACCAACACCACCGTGTGCGGCGGCAACCGCGCCCACCTGTTGGAGCTGGTCGACTTTATCGCCGAGGAGCTGCGCTCCGAGTACTTTTCCATGAACATGGTCATCCGCACGGGCACGGCGCTGGAGCACGCCGAGGACGACGTGCGCTATTCGGATATCGGCGACGTCATTCGGGCAGTACAGCAACGCGCCAGCGAGCGCGGCGTACAGTTTGTGTGGTACTCACCGGTGCCCTATTGCCTGTTCAACCCGGTGCAGGCCGGGCTCGGCTCCAAATCGTGCGCCTGCGTGGACGGGCTGATCTCGGTCAACCCGGCGGGGCAGCTGATCCCCTGCAGCAGCTTTGACGCGGGGATCGGTGACCTGCTGCACCAGCCGTTCGAGAAGGTGTGGCACTCGCGCACGGCGCTCTACTGGCGCCGCAAAGAGTTCCTGCCGCCGGTTTGCGAACGCTGCGACATCAAAGAGATCTGCTGCGGCGCCTGCCCGCTCTACTGGGACCAGCACGGCTCGTTCCGCGAGCTCGAGGAGGTCGCCCCCGGCGGCCCCCCCTGGGCCGGGGCGCTCTGGCAGGTGAAAAAGTCGCTCTGGTCGGGCACGCGCGGGGTCGGCCTGTAGCCATAGCCGCCGGAGGTGCGAGGTAACACCATGAGCAGCAAGGACCCAACCCTCTCTCAGTTGCACTCCTTCCTGGAGAGCCAATACCGTACGGCGCAGACCTGCTATCAGCGCGCCGACGCCGTGCGCCAGGCCCTCACGCAGGCCTTCACAGAGGAGATGGAGGCCTGGCAGGGCGCGCTGGGCACCTGCCTGCCGCTACTGGAGGCCAAGCGGGCTGAGATGCCGCCCGCCTTTGCCTCTACCATCGACAGGGTCGAGGAGGAGGAGCGTCAGCGCCTGCGCGATGAGATCGCCTCCCTGGAGGCGCAGATCACCGAGGGGCAGGCCAAGTCCGACGAGCTCCTGGCCGCCGCCCAGGGCGAGACGGCGAAACTGCGCGACACGAACCCGGAGCTGAACGCCGAGGACGCGAAACTCCAGGCCCTGGCGACCCGCTACCAGGACGAGTTCGCCCGCGCCTTTGAGGAGGAAGAGTCTCTGCGGGCCTCCTCCACGTTGGGATGGCTCAGCCAGTTCGGGGCGATCCGCCGCCTGAAGCGCCAGCAACGCGAGGCCAAGCGTCGCCAGGAAGAGACGCTGGCCAAGCTGCGCCTCCTGCGGCAGGGATGGGCGGACTCGGTCAAGGCAGCCGGAGACAAGCAGTCTGAGCTGCGCGAACAGTGGCAGGAGGTCGGCATCCGCCTGGCCGAGAACCAGACTCGCCATGCCCACCTGCGCGACAACCTGGAGGCCCTGGCGCTCCAGAACGGCCTGCAGCGCGTGCTGATGGAGCTGCGCGTGCCGCCCGAGGTGCCGGGTGAGTTCGGCACCCAGCTGGCCGACCTGGCCCGCCGCAACGGCGTGCGCGCCGCCTACGAGGAATCCCTGCAGGTCTCGGCTGAGTTCCTCGGCCGCACCAAGGGCGTCGGAACGGGCCTTGACAAGTTCGGCAGCAGCGTGGCCAACGTCGTCCGCGAGCAGCGCCGCTACAACCTGAAGAACGTGCGCGTGCGCGTCCCGCCGTTGGTGCTGGAGGTCCTGGGGACCTTCGGGGACGTGGGCGAGCGGCTCGCCGAGCCGAACAGCTGGGCAAGCCAGCCGGAGCGCGTTACCGCGCTCCTGGACCCTTACAACAAGACCCGCCTTTCCGACGACAGCATCAAAGCCCTGTTTGAGACGATGGGCGAGGAACTCAATCGCGCCACCAGTGCCTGGAAATAGGCTTCCGCCGGCAGGTACCGACGAAAGGAACGTGGAGTAAGCAGCATGAAGAGACTACCCGCCATTCTTGCCGCGCTCGCCTCAATTCCGTTCTTGACCCTGGGCCTGGTGTTCCTGATCGCTGCGGGGACCGGTTCGTCCACATCGCGGCTCCTCACTGGATTGGTGTCCCTCGCCATCGGCACCCTGCTGCTGGTGGCGGGGATCCGCCGTCTGCGCCGGCTGGCCGATATCAGCCCCGACGCGCTCAAGACGGGCGCGGTGGAGCTGGCCCGCCGCCTGGGCGGTGAGATCACCGTGGCGCAGCTGCGCGCCGAGTACCGCATCCCCCAGGAGCTGGCCGAGACCGTCCTGGACGGTTTGGTGGCCGAGGGCACGGCCCGGCGCGAGGAACGCGAGCAGCGCGCCGTGTACGTGGTCAGCGGCCTGGCGCCTTCCCTGGCCAGGAAGACCTGCCCCTACTGCGGCACAGAGCTGCCCATGCGCAGTGACCTGCGCAAGTGCCCGAACTGCGGCGGCCAGCTGGAGATCACCAAGACCTGAATGCGCCCCTTGCGGCAACGGCGGGCCGCGGCGTTCGCCGCGGGGCTCGCTTTGGCGGTCGGGTTGGGCGTCGCCCTGGCAGGTTGCCAGGGCGACCTCGCCTCGACCGCCTCTCTGCGCCCGACGCCCGCGCCTTCGCCCACGCTGACCCTGGCGGAGAGGCTGCGCGCCGAGGAACTGCCCCCACGCGATGACGCCGCGCTGGCCCGCGACCTGTGGCTCGGCGGCACGCCGGTGCCGCGGGTCGTTCGTAGCGAGGACCCCGACCCTGCCCCGGGCCACCGCGAGCGTTTCTGGATCTCCGACCTCGCCGCCGGGGAGCCCCACGAGATCACCGCCACCCTCCAACTGCGCACGGAGCACCTGGAGATGTGGGTCCAGGACGGGAGCGCGCTGCGGCTCGAGGATCTGGAGCGCTCGGCCCAGGTCTTTGAGGAGCGCATCTATCCCGCCAACCGCGCCCTCTTTGGCCCCGAATGGACCCCTGGCGTGGATGGCAACCCGCGCCTGACGGTGCTCAACGCACCCCTGGCCGGTGCGGCCGGCTACTACAGCGCCGCCAACCAGTATCCGCGCCTGGCCAACCCCACCAGCAACGAGCGGGAGATGTTCGTGATGAACACCCGCACCCTGGCCCCCGGCTCCGAGGAGTACGAGTCGGTGTTGGCCCACGAGTTTCAGCACATGATCCACTGGCACCAGGACCCCAACGAGGATTCCTGGCTTAACGAGGGACTCTCGGAACTGGCGGAGGCCCTGGCCGGCTACGGCGAGCGGACGGCCCGCATCGCGGCGTTCGCACGAGAGCCGGACCTGCCGCTGACGCGCTGGGCCGGGGGGCACTCCGGCTCCGCAGCGCACTATGGTGCCTCGTACCTCTTTGTGCGCTACCTGTACGATGCCTACGGTGCAGAGGCCATCCGGGCCCTGACGGCGGAGCCCCGCAACGGCCTGGCCGGGGTTGACCGGGTGCTGGCTGGCCTGGGCAGCGGCGCTGACGCCGAGTCGTTCTATGCCGACTGGCTGTTGGCCAACACCCTGGGCGCCAAAGAGGCCCCTGCGGTGGTACGCCGTTACGCGGGCCTGCAGGTCGATGTGGCCGCCAACGCGGTCGGCCGCTTCCCGACGGAGATCGCCACGCAGTTGCACCAGTACGGCGCCGACTATTACCTCTTGGAGCCCGACCTAGGCGGGGCGCTCCAGATCGGCTTTCGCGGGGCGCCGACCGTGCGCCTGGTGCCGAACGACGCCCCGAGCGGGCGGTACCAGTGGTGGTCCAACCGGGGAGACAACAGCCACACCTACCTCGAGCGTGCCGTCGACCTGACCGGCGTGCCCACGGCCACGCTGACCTTCCGCCTCTGGTTCGACCTCGAGGAGGGCTGGGACTATGCGCTCCTGCGCGCCTCCACGGACGGGGGCGTCACCTGGAGGGTGTTGCAGGGCGCCCACGCCGCGAGGGTGGCCGGCCACGGCGCAGCCCCGGTCTGGGGCTACACGGGGCGCTCGGGCGCCGCGTCCGACGCGCCCGAGTGGGTGGCCGAATCGGTGGACCTGAGCCACTTGGCCGGCCGGCGGGTCCTCTTGCGGTTTGACGTGGTCACCGACGACAGCGTGAACGAGGCCGGCCTCTGCTTGGACGACCTGGCCATTCCCGAAATCGGCTGGCTCGACGACGTGGAACAGGGCGAGGAAGGCTGGCGCGCCGCGGGGTTCCTGCGTCACGACAACACGCTGTCCCAGGGGTACATCGTGCAGATCGTCACCTTCGGGGAAGAGCCGGCGGTGCGCCGGCTGGAGGTGGGCAGCGGCGGCGCGGGGGCCTGGCGCGTGGACGGCTGGGGCAGCAGCGTCGACCGCGCCCTGCTCGTCGTCTCGGCGGTGGCGCCCAAGACGGCTGAGCGTGCCACCTACACCCTAGCCCTCGAGGAGCTCGCGGAGCCGCGCGACTAGCGCGTCCTCCTGCTCGGAGAGCACGGTGCGCAGGTCCAGGAGCAGCCGTTCCCCCTCAATGCGCCCCACCACGGCCGGTCGGCCCGTGCGCAGGCGTGCCGCCCACGTCTCGGCGGGGCCCGGGAGGGCGATGACCCGGGTGGGCAGCGTCTCATCGGGGAGCGACCCCCCGCCCACCACCGAGGCCCCGGGCAGGACCTCGCAACCCGCCGCGGCCTGGCCCAGCCGCGCCAGTAACCCCTCGGCCCGGGCCCCCACCTGCTCGGCGCTGGCCGCGATCATGCGCCAGACGGGGATGCGTTCCTCCGCCTCGCCCTTCAGGTAGTGCAGGAGGGTGGCCTGCAGCGCGGCGATGGTGGCCTTGTCTACCCGGAGGGCGCGCGTCAGGGGAAAGCGCCGCAGCCGCTCCACCAGGTGCGCCTTACCGACGATGAGGCCCGCCTGAGGCCCGCCGAGCAGCTTGTCTCCGCTGAAGGTGACCAGGTCGGCCCCTTGGGCGACGCTCTCCTGCACGGTGGGCTCGTGTTCTAGGCCGTAACGGGCCGTATCGAGGAGCGTCCCGCTGCCCAGGTCGTCGATGACGATCAGCCCTCGGCGGTGGGCCAGTTCGGCCAGTTCGGCCAGGGACGGCTGCGCGGTGAAGCCGCGGATGCGATAGTTGCTGGTGTGCACCCGCATGAAGGCGACGGTCTCGTCGTCGATGGCCGCGGCATAGTCCTCCACGTAGGTGCGGTTGGTGGTGCCCACCTCGATCAGCCGCGCCCCGCTCTGGGCCATCACCTCAGGAATGCGAAAGCCACCACCGATCTCCACGAGTTGCCCGCGCGAGATGACCACGCCCCGCCCCCGCGCCAGCGCCGAGAGGGCCAGCAGCACCGCGCCGGCGTTGTTGTTCACCAGGAGGCCGGCCTCAGCACCCGTCAGCCGACAGAGGAGCTGCTCGGCGTGCACATAGCGGGAACCGCGCTGCCCGGCCTGCAGATCGTACTCGAGGTTCGAATACCCCTCGCCGACGCGGCGCATGGCCAGGAGCGCCTCCGCACTGAGGGGAGCACGCCCCAGGTTGGTGTGCAGCACCACCCCCGAGGCGTTGATTACCGGCACCAAGGTCGGCGCGACCAGCCCCGCCAGGAGCGCACCGGCGCGGCCGATCACCTCCGCATCGCCGGGGTACTCGCCGCCGGCCAGGATCGCCGCACGCGCCGCGTCCAGCGCCTGGCGGACGGCCTCGAGGAGGGGGTCGCGTCCATAGGCCGCGGCCCAGGCGGCCAGCTCGGGGCGCTGGAGCAGGGCATCGACGCCGGGTAGCCGACGAAGTTGGCTGTGGATCTGGTCGGACGTCACAGACACCATCCCTATCGCACGCCTGGGGCTAGATCTCGTCCCAGCCATATACGGACAGGTCGACGGCCCCGGAGGGGCCAAAGGCCACGCCCTCTTCTTCCAGAAGGCTCCGCTGCAGCGCCGCGCCGTCGCGCTGCAGGCTGGGGCGCCCGGCACTGTTCACCACCCGGAACCAGGGCAACCCCTCGGGGCACTGGCGCATGGCCCAGCCCACGGCGCGCGCCCCCTGAGGGCGCCCGAGGTGCCTAGCGATCTGCCCATACGTCACCACGCGCCCACGCGGCACGCGGCCGATGACCTGGTACACGCGCTGGAAAAACCCCTCGTCCATCGCACCTCCTAGACCAAAGCCAGGTGGGGAACGACGTCCAGATCGAGGCCCGAGCGGCATCCCGCCAGGAAGCGGTAGTGGGCGGCCATCGCCACCATGGCGGCGTTGTCGGTGCAGAACTCAACGGGCGGGTAGCGCACGGCCACGGGCACTCGCTGGCCGAGCTCGCGCCGCAGCAGGCGGTTAGCCGCCACGCCGCCAGCCAGGAGCACCTGGACGGCCCCGTAGCGCTCCACGGCAGCCACAGTCTTGATCACCAGGGCATCCACCAGCGCCGCCTGGAAGCTGGCGGCAATATCGGCGATGGGCAGGTTCTCGTCGGCAGCGGGCGCCGCCTCGGCGAGGCGCTGGCCGCGCTCCTCCACCTCGACGCCCCGCTCGCGCCGCAGGTCCTGCACCAGCCGCAACACCGCGGTCTTGAGCCCGCTATAGGAAAAGTCGAACTCGCCCACGTCCAGGGCGCGGGGCAGATCGTAGGCCTGCGGGTTACCCTGCTTGGCCACCTCCTGGATGATCGGCCCGCCCGGGTAGCCCAGCCCCAGGAGGCGCGCGACCTTGTCAAAGGCCTCGCCGGCGGCGTCGTCGTAGGTGTGGCCCAGCAGCTCATAGTCGTGATGGCCGCGCACGAGGATCAGCGAGGTATGCCCGCCAGACACCACCAGGCACACCGACGGAAAGGCCGGCGCCACAAAGTCTGCCTCGGCGATACCTGCCGGCACCAGCCAGTTGGCATAGATGTGCGCCTCCAGGTGGTTGATGCCGAGCAGGGGGATGTCGTGCGCCAGCGACAGGGCTTTTGCCGCGTTGACCCCCACCAGCAGGGACCCCGCCAACCCCGGGCCGTACACCACGGCGATGGCGTCCAGGTCGCCCCAGCCGGCGCCAGCCGTCTCCATCGCCTCGCGGATGACCGGCGTAATGGCCACCATGTGCTGGCGCGAGGCCATCTCGGGGAAGACGCCGCCGTAGGCACGGTGCAACTCAATCTGAGAGGCCACCACGTTCGAGCGCAACCGGCGCCCATCGGTGAGGACGGCGGCGGCCGTCTCGTCACAGGAAGTCTCTATCGCCAGGATCGTCGTCATCGTTCTCCAGCCTAGCGGGCGGCCAGCCCGGGCAACTTGGCATACCAGAGGGCATCGTCGGAGACCAGCAGGATGCGCTCGCTCTCCTCGTCCACCCACAGGCCGCGCAATCCCTCCATCTCCTGGCCGTCGAGTTTGGCCTTGAGCTGCCGGATGTAGTTGCCGTTCTTGTCGAACTGCACCACCCGCTGGTTGCCCGTGTCGGCCACATAGACGTAGCCAGCCGCATCCGGCTCCTGCTCGCCAGACACGAAAATGGCGCTGGGGCTGCGCATCGGCGAGGGCAACCCTTCCATCGAGAACGGCACCCGTTCGCCCTCAAAGAACTTGGCCACCTCACCGTTGGCAAAGAGGACGTACATGTTCCCGTCGACGGCCATGTCCACCGCGCCGGTCAGGTCGATGCCCAGCGCGGGGTTCAGGTAGGCCGTGGGCGGGCTGGTGTAGGCGTTGTCGGTGGGCACATACTTGAGAATGGCGTTCAGCAGCGGATCCAACACGTACAGGTTGCCAAAGTAGCCACCGATCGCCTCCGGCTTGAGCCAGGTGTCGGCATCGGCCACCGGCAGCGCCTCGATGCCCACCTGCGGATCGTAGGCGTACATCGTGCCGGTGCGGTCGAGCATCACAAAGGTATCCAGCGTGCGCTGGCCGCCGGCGCGCATCCAGGCCATGTCCACCAGGTCGCCAACGCGCGCCCCACCGACCAGGTCGCCGCGGCGGAGCAAGGTGGGGTCGCTGCCAATGGGCTGCAGGGCATCGCCGACGTCGTTCATCAGGTAGCGGGCCACCCGGTCAGACCCGCGATGCAGGACGTACAGGTCGATCCCCTCCACCACGATGCGCGAGGCGTCTCCGCTGCCGACGGCGCCATCGTCCAGGTCGGTGAGGCGGTAAAAGGTGTAGATGCGCTCGACCACGTTGATCTGGTCGAGCTGGTGCTCGACCCGCCGCTTGAGCGACAGGAGCATCTCGTCGCCCGGGGTGATGGACAGGCCCTCCTCGGTAGTGGCCAGGGCATCATAGAGGCCCTGGCGCGTGGCGGCCAGGTTTCCGGAGGTGGTGGCCTGGTCGTACAGGGACTGGGCGCGCGCCTGAATGTCACCGAACTGGTCGCGCCGCGCCTTTTCGTACTGCACGCGGGTCATGATCACGGCGCCGAGCATCACCAGCGGGATGGCCATGGCCAGCAGCACCAGGATGCGCCCGCCGAACGAGATCCTGGGCCCCGGGCGTGGCGCCGGGCTAGGACGTTGGGGCACCTTCTTGGGTAGCACGTTCACAAGCACGTCCTCCACTTTGGTGACCAGGCGAGAGAACCGCCGGGATAG
>JAAZBY010000683.1 GCA_012513595.1 Chloroflexota bacterium | reverse complement strand
TGCGTTGCCTGCCTGGGCTGCAGTGTAGGCTCGCCGGGCCGGAGCGGAACCGCCGCATGAATTCGGCGTCTGATATGCCAAACCCGTTCAAGCGGGTTCAGATCGGCGGTCGGTCGTGAACCTGCTTCAGCAGGTTTCGCCGTAGCAGGCCGTGAATACATTTATGGCCGCCACTCGGCGCCAATCTTCCAGTGCACATCCAACTCCGCCATCCACTTCGAGCGCAGTCGAGAAGCGAGCCTGGTCGCAATCCGTCATTTCGCACCTTGCGACTGCTCTGGCCCTGGAGTCCTTGCTGGGCTGGGACGCTGGCAAGGTCCGGGGGGCCGCAGGGTTCATCAGCTCCCATCCGTTGCGCCGTGTTCCCTCACCGCCTGCAGAGCGTATCCGCAGCCCGCATCCCGCGCCCAATGTGCCTTTCGGCCCATCACACGGCGCTCCCGATGTGCTATGATGAGCGACAGTCACGGGCAGGGCGTTCGATCAGCCCATGCGATGGTGTGCTCCGTGCCCCAGCAGGGCACGGCCACTCGGGAGCGGCAACCATGGACGACCACAGCCAGTTCGGGGAAGGCCCCGCCGCCTACCCGAATATCCCTTTCATTTACGAGATCTGCGTTGAGGGCGCCCTGGCGGCGGACCAGTGGACGCGGACCTTCGACGAGCTCACGGTCACCACGCGGGCCGGCCGCACCACCCTCAGCGGGCGCGCCGCCGATCACGCCGCCCTCTATGGCGTACTGGCCATGCTGCGCGACCTGGCGGTCCCCCTGGTCTCCGTCAGGGTCCTGGATGCGGCCGCACAGCGTTGCCTGGCCGAGCAAGGCCGGCGCTACGACCTGCTGCTTAACGCCCTGGTGGCTGCTATCTTCCTTCTCCTGTTCGGCGGCCTGGTCACCCTGACCGTCTTCGTGGCCCCGGTGATCAACACGGCCCTGGCCCTGGGCCTGCTGGGCGTCGCCCTGGGCGGTCTGGCGCACGCCTTCTGGCTGTGGAGCGGCCAGCGCTTGTGGCGCCCCGTCGCTTACGCCGCCTGGGCGGGGGCGACCGTGGCCTTGCTCGTCTTCATCCCGCTGTCGGGCTGGATGCCCACCACGCTTGGCATTGCCGTGCTGCTCTTCCTGCTGGCAGGCGCGCTGATCTACGGCCTGGCCCGCATACGGCGGCGCGCCGACGCCATTCGGGCGCGACTGCCGCTGCTCGGGGAGCAGGATGCGGCCGTCCCCGGGCCAGGCGATCTTGCACCGCCAACCGCCTCGCACAGCCCGGACTGAGGCCACAGCGGCATGGACCACGCCCCCCTGCTTGCCACCAAGCTCATGGCCCCCACGAGGCGCCCCGATGCCGTGGTCCGGCCGCATTTGCTGGACCGGCTCCACGCCGGCCTGCGCGCTGGGCGCCGCCTGTCGCTGGTGTCGGCGCCCCCGGGCTTCGGCAAGACCACGGTGGTCGCCGACTGGTTGGCCGCCACCGATCGCCGCCGCGCCTGGCTGGCGCTGGACGAGGGCGACAATGATGCGTGGACCTTCGTGCGCTACCTGGCGGCTGCCCTGGACCAGTCCGCTGCCAACCAGAACGTGGCCCTGCGGACCCAAGCCGGTGGAGCCCCTGCTGAGGGGATTCCGGCCGCGCAGGCTTCGCCAGAGCGAGCCGCCACCGGTGGGTCCCCCGCCACGCAGGCCCCGGCCGGCGATGGTCTGGTGGCTTTGATCAACGGCCTGGCGGCCGCTAACGAGCCATGGCTGCTGGTGTTGGATGACTACCAGGCCATACGTTCCTTCGCCGTGCATGACCTGGTGACTGCCCTACTGGCGCACGGTCCGCCCGGCCTTCACATCGCCATCGCCACCAGGGAGGATCCGCCGCTGCCCCTGGCCCGCCTTCGGGCCCGGGACGAGCTGACCGAGATCCGCCAAGCCGACCTGCGCTTTGCGCCAGGGGAGGCCACTGCCTTCTTCCGGGACACGATGGGGTTGGGCTTGGCGCCGGCTGCCAGCGCCGCTCTGGCCGAACGCACCGAAGGCTGGATCACGGGCCTGCAGCTGGCCGGCCTGGCCCTGCGGCGGCCGGATGGGTCGGGGAATGACCCGCGGGCCGTGGATGCCTTTGTCGGCGC
>JAAZBY010000682.1 GCA_012513595.1 Chloroflexota bacterium | reverse complement strand
TTAGCAGCCGCGCCGTCTAGCGCATCGCCCGCCTGGTTGCGCGTGCGGATCGCCAGCAGGTGCATCTCGGGGTTGAGCCGCTGTGCCTGTTGGTGCATGTCGGCGATGCTCCCGACACCGACCTTGACGGCCTGTTCCATGCTCCACACGCTGGCCGTTTGCCAGGCGAACGCCGCCGCGCTGATCTTGTTCTCGTCGCGTAGCCGCTCCAGCGCCGCCCGGTAGTGGTCCGCCCATTCTGTGGCCTGGTCCTGCCGGCTCTGCCCGTCCTGGACCACATCGTTGAACCCGGAGATGGCTTGTGCCGCAAGGCTCAGCGCCTCGGGCAGTCGTAGCGTCTCGTTCACCAGTTCACCCAGTGATACCTTGAGGTTGCCCCACGCCGCGCTCAGTTGCTCCCAACCGGCGGCGCCATCGGCCGTGAACGTCATGCCCTCGCCCTGGTCCAGCACCAGCGAAACGAGCGCCTGCTTCTTCTCCTGTTCGGTGAGCGCGTCGGTGGCCTTGCCAATCGACTTGGCGTAGTCGTCGTAGACCTTCTGGCCGCCCGTCACGATACCCAGGTTGTCAAGGATCAGCGGGCTTGCGCGCCCGATACCCGTCATCATGTCGTTGAACGCCTGCTGCGTGCTCAGGCCCATCGCCTGCCCGCGCACGGCGGCGACCTCCAAGAGCCGCGCCATTTGCTCGGCGTCCTTGGTCACGCCGAGCATCATGGCCCGGTTCGCCGACAACATGAGGTCCATGTCGGCGATGGTGCCTTGAGACGAGGCGCGCAGCTTGTCGAGCATCTTGTCGGCGCCGGTCCCGGCGATGCCCCGGAAGGACGCCTCGACGCGATGGGCGGAGCTTGCCAGCTGCCCGAGATCGAGCGCCGTCTTGCCCGCCGCCAAGGTGCCGAGCACCACGCCGACATTGGCCGCCGTATCAGCCAGCCGGCCCAGCGTGGCGTTGGTCTGCTCCAGATCCCGCGTCGCCTCGTCACGCGCCTTGATGATGAGCTCTAGCGTTTCCCTGCTAACACCCACGGAGCACCAACTCCTTGAACAGCCTATCGTCCACCAGTTTGTCTACCTGCTCATCGCTCAGTTGCCCGTCACGCCAGCGGCCCACCGCATCGTGGGCGCCGCGCAGGTTGTCCGCCTCGAACGCGCGCATCAGCCGCGGCCAGTCGCAATCGTCCAGTTCGTCGGGCGGCCGGTGAAAGCGCTCCATTAGCCAAGCATCCACCAGCGGGGGCGGCGGGCTCCCCTCGCGGCTGTCCAGGTAGTCTAGGACAGCCCGCCGCGTACTTCCCCCAACGCGCCCTGCTGGTTCATCGCGTGCCGGGGCAAAAAGGCCAGGAACGTCACCACCGCCGGGTGCAATTCGTCCAGCACCTCGTCGGTGATCTCCGCCCATTCCTCGTATGCGTGTTCGTCCGCGTCCGTGATGTGGCAGGCCGTCACCAGGTCGTCGAGCGCGCGGATGGTCTGAATGTCCGCCGTGGTGTCCGCGTAAAACTCGCGCACCTTGCGGCGCGTCCACACCACCTCGCGCAGTTCCACCCAGTGCTCGACCTGCCCCACCCGTACCGATAGCCTCATGCGCTACTCCTAGCTCTTCGTCCAGCCCTCTTCGGGCGTCAGTTCCACCGTGAACGTCGAGACCTCCCCCTTTGCGAACAGGGGCGTCAACTCCGTCACCTTGGCCGTACCGCTGTACACTTCGCCGCTGTCCAGGATGGTCAGTGAGGGCGTGCCCGCCGTGCCGCCGTTGGAGCCGCTGTAGGCGGTGTAGAACACCTCGTATGCTTCCGTGCCGCCCTCGGTGTAAACGCCCGTGATGCGCGCCGATTCGTCGCGGCTTCCGGCGTCCTTTTGCATCACCTCGGTGCCGAACACCTCCCAAGAGATGGCCGGGCGGCGCTGAATCCACTCGACGCGCGACAGTTGGCCTTTGACGGTCGTGCCGTTCCAGGTGAACGCCGACAGGTCGTTGCGTACCGTTCCTACTCGTGCCATATCGTCTTACTCCTCAATCGTTACCGGGATGACCTCGCTCTTGTACGTGGCGCCGCCGATCTCGATATAGTCGATACTCGTTGCCCCCTCGTGGGTCAGCGAATCCCACTTACCGCTCACCTGCCGGGAATCCATCAGCACATCGGCGATCTCCTTTTCGAGGGTATCCAGCACATCCTCGGCATCGTCCTCACCGTAGGAGGTGCCCTCCTCGGCGTAGAGCACGTACACGATGATGCCAAGCGAGAATGCCGTGTTGTAGTCCTCACCGAACCCGATCTGCGCCCGGTCGGAGCCCATCGAGGTCACGCACACTACCGGCGTCTGCCCGCCAAAGTCGCTGGGCAGATAGTCGTACACCTTCTGGGCGCTATCCAGTGACGTGTTGAGCAGCGTCGCCAGGTGCTCCCGCACCGTCTGCCGGTTCGTCGCGTTCGATGCCATAGGCCCCTCCTAGTAACTGTGCCGCGCCCCGAGCACCAGGCGCATCCGCCGCGCCACGGTCTTGATTACGTCCCGCCCATGCCGCAGCCGCGCCACGGTGTAAAAGGCGTGATCGCCGCCCCGGTTGTGCTCATGCACGCCGTAGACGTGCGGTATCTGGTTTGTCCAGGGGTTCACCGAAAACGGATCGATGTCGATGCGCCCGGTCAGCCCCCGGTCGAGCATGGTGATGCGGTGCGAGGCGCGCAGCGAGCCGGTGTCCACGTGCGTCACCGCCACGGCGTAGCGGTGCAGATGGACCGTCGCCATCTGCACCGCGCGAGGCAGTTCCCCGCCCGGCTTCAAGGCCGCGATGCGCCGCAGGTTCTCCGCCTGTGCCTTCTGGATGCCCTTGATCGAAACCTTGACCGGGCTCACGCCTTGATGTCCTCCACAATCAGGTGCACGTAGGTCGTGCCGCGCCACGCCCAATCCCCTACCGCCTTGATGGGATAGTCCTTGCTGCCGTACACCAGGATGTCGCCCTCGACAATATCCGGGGCGCCCGTCACGAACGTCTGCAACAGTTCATGCGGCGAGTTCAGTCCCATGCGCTGCTTCAAGTCCGGTTGCACCGGGTCCAGGGGCGTGCACGCCAGCGTCTTTATGTTGGTCGTCGCCGCGCCGCGCTTGTTGCCCGACACCGCCGGCGGCCGCTTGGTCGAGGCCGTCTCCGTCGCCATGCGGCTAAAGCTGCTCATAGATGGCCTCCAACCGCTCGCCCAGGTGCCCGAGCGTGAACCGCGCTTCCACCGTTGCCCGCGCCGCCGCGCCCAGCCGCGCGCGCAGCGCCGGGTCGCGCAGCCGCCCGAGGGCGTCGGCCAATGCGCCCGCGTCGCGCGGCGGTACCAGCAGGCCGTTCACCCCGTCCTCGATCTGGTCCAGGGGTCCGGCCACCGCGCTCGCCACGCAGGCCAGCCCCGTCGCCATCGCCTCGGTGAGGCAGAGTCCCCACGTCTCCTGGTAGGTCGAGGGAAAGGCGAACGCCGAATAGCGCCGCAACACGCCCGGCACGTCGGCTCGGGCCAGCCCTGTGATGAGGTGCACCGGCAGGCGCGCCGCGAGGGCTGCCTTGCGTAGCACGTGCATCCCCTTGGTGTTCCAGGCCGGGTAGGCGCTCATGGTTACCGCCCGGAGGTCCGCCACGGGCTCCTCCGCCGGGTGGAACAGGTCGGCGTCCACCCCGTGCGGCGCGATGAAATCCACGCGAACGCCGTTGCGCCGGTAGATGGCCGCCGCGTACTCTGAGAACACTACCGTGGGCGACCCGTTCACCACCGGAGCCAACCCCGAGGGGCGACTCGCGCACTGGCCGTCACATACACCATCCACCGCGCTACAAGGCGCGTCGGGTGCGCCGGGATGGGCGCCGTGGCGCATGAGCATCCGGTCGGCACAAAAGGGCCAGTAGTCGTGCAGGCTCAGGACGTGCGGAATCTGCTCCCGTTGCGCCCACTCCACGACGCCCAGGCCCAGGCCGATGTGCACCGTGTGAAAGTGCACCACGTCGGGCTGCCACGCGGCGTAGGCTTGCTGGGGATGCGTGTAGACCGTCGCCACCTGATGGCCGCGCCGCTCGAGCGCCACGCGGTGGTCGTGCAACGCCGACTCGGCGCCCCCGCCATAGCCGGGGTTGTAGTGGACCAGAAGCACCTTCACGTCAGTCCCTCCATGTGGACCTGCCACGCCGCCGGGTTGGCCGTGTAGCATGTCGAGCACCCCAGCCGGCACACGTGCGGCTCGACGGG